>JANNGN010000591.1:0-1706 GCA_031403895.1 Rubrivivax sp.
TGACCCGCATCGACAACACGCAGCCCGATTGCGCAAAGCGCGCCAGCTCGCTGGCCGGGCGGCCGTGGCGTGCCGTGGTGAGGTAGAGCGTTTTCAGATCGTGGCCGCCAAAGCAGGGCATGGTCGGGCATTGCACCGGGACGGGGATGTCGGCCAGCACCGCGCCTGCTGGCGAGAGCTTGAGCAGGCGTGCGCCCTCGAACATGGCGACGTAGTAATTGCCCGCGGCATCGACCGCTGCGCCGTCGGGCCGGCCGCCGTAAAAGGGCGCGGCGGGGTCGTCGGCACGCCAGCCGGCGGGCTTGCGCGGCCATTGTTTAAACATGCGCTCGTTCGACAGCCGGTTGGCTGCGGCGTCCCAATCGAAGGCGCGGATGCTGTGGCTGGTGGTGTCGCTCCAGTACAGGGTTCGGGCATCGGGCGACCAGGCCAGGCCATTGGCGACGGTGGCCCCGCCCGCCTGGCGTGCCATGGCTGCGGGCTGGCCGTCCCGGCTGTCGAGCGAAAACAGCTCGGCCCGTGCCTCGGTACGCGGCCCGTACACGGTGCCGGCCCAGAAGCGGCCTAGCGGGTCGGCTTTGCCGTCGTTGAATCGGGTGGTTCGGGTGTCGTAGGGGGCGGCGGTGAGCAGGCGCAGCGAAGCGCCCCAGTCGGCCGCGCGGTAGACGCCGCTGCGCAGCGCAATGACCAGGCCGCCGACGCCCTCGGCACTCAGCGCGGGTGCAATGCAGCCGGGCTCCTCCGGCATCGCCCAGTTTTCGACGAGGCCGGTGGCCACGCTGCAGCGGCTGATCTGGCGGCCGTCGATATCGACCCAGTACAGCCGCTGCTCAGCCAGGTGCCAGAACGGTGATTCACCGAGTTCGCTCGGCTCCGTATTGAGGGTTTGCCAGGTCATGCAGCGATTGCCTTCGCCGCAGGGGCCGGACAAAACCGGCTCCTCATTTCGCGCACGACCCCGGCAGTTCGCCCACCCCGGCATTGATCAGCGGCATCAGGCCCGGTGCCAGCACCTTGAGCAGTTGCACTGGCAGCGCACTGGTGAAGTCGTAAGCGGCCGCGCCGGCACCGGGCACGTAGGCGATCAGCGTGCCGAAAAAGCGTTCGTCGATATGAAAGACGAAGGTTGCCGAGCGGTTGACCACGCGCGAAGAGATCAGTCGTCCGCCTGCGCCGTAGCTGTCAAAGCGCTGGTCGCCGGTGCCGGTTTTGCCGCCAATCGCAATCGGGCTGCGATCAGGCCGGGTGAAGGCGGTGTTGACGCGGCGCGCCGTGCCGTTTGACACCACCAGCCGCATCGCGCCACGCACCGACTGCGCCACCTCGGGTGCCAGCACCTGCACCGGCGCGTCAGGCCGCCACTGCAGACGCGTCTCGTAGGGTGTGGCCTCGGCAAACTGCAGCGACTGAATGCGCGCAGACGGCTTGCGAATGCCGTCGTTCACCAAAATGCCCATCATTTCGGCCAGCGCGGCCGGCCGGTCAGCCGACGCGCCCAGCGCCGTCGCATACGACGGCACCAGCGACTCGAACGGGTAGCCCATGCTGGCCCACTGGCGCTGAATCTCCAGAAATCCCTCGGCTTCCAGCAGGCCCAGAATGCGCTGGCCCGCCACAGGCGTGGCCGCCGCCGCTCGCGTGATCTCCGTGGCCGCCGCAGCCGCATCCCGCGCGCGCGGATGCCTCTTGGTGCTCGTCCAGCGCGT
>JANNGN010000592.1:0-11498 GCA_031403895.1 Rubrivivax sp.
CTACAACGGCATGCTGATCGGCGTGTTCGAGCTGCTGGCCGATGCGCGGGCGCAGATCGCCAGCGTCAACGGCGCGATCGAGGCGCTGCGTGATTTCTGGATCGCGCAGGCCGACCTCGACATGGCGCTGATCGGCAAACCCAGCCTGGCCGCCCCCGCCGGCCCCGCGATGGCGGCCGGCGGCGGCGCCGCTGCGCACTGAACCTCCTCAAGGAACACCCATGGTTTCCCGACGCAATTTCCTCGGCGGTGCTGGTGCCGTCACTGCTTCCATCACCGCGGCCGTCACGGCAGCCTCGGTCAGCAAGGTGGCGATGGCGGCCTTGCCCGAGCCGGTGCTGCAGACCAAGCCCGACACCATGCCGCCACTGGTGCCGAACACCGGCCGGCCCTACAACCCGGTCGTCACGCTCAACGGCTGGACGCTGCCCTGGCGCATGAACAACGGCGTGAAGGAGTTCCACCTCGTCGCCGAGCCGGTGGTGCGCGAAATGACGCCCGGCTTCAAGGCCCACCTGTGGGGCTACAACGGGCAAAGCCCGGGGCCGACGATCGAGGTGGTGGAGGGCGACCGCGTGCGCATCTTCGTCACCAACAAGCTCGGCGAGCTGACCAGCGTGCACTGGCACGGCCAGCGCCTGCCCAACGGCATGGATGGCGTGACCGGCTTGAACCAGCCCGGCATCCCGCCCGGCAAGACCTATGTCTACGAGTTCGTCGCGCGCCGCCCCGGCACCTTCATGTACCACCCGCATGCCGACGAGATGGTGCAGATGGCGATGGGGATGATGGGCTTCTGGATCACGCATCCCAAGGGGAAGCATCCGCTGATCGAGGACGTGGACCGCGACTTCGTGTTCCTGCTCAACGCCTACGACATCGACCCCGGCAGCTACACGCCGAAGATCATGACCATGCTCGACTTCAACCTGTGGAGCTGGAACAGCCGCATCTTTCCCGGCATCGATCCGCTGGTGGTGAGGAAGAACGACAAGGTGCGCATCCGCATCGGCAACCTGACGATGACGAACCACCCGATCCACCTGCACGGGCACGAGTTCCTGGTCACCGGCACCGACGGCGGGCCGACGCCGAAGACTTCACGCCAGTACGAGGTGACCACCGACGTGGCGGTGGGCCAGATGCGCCAGATCGACTTCCTGGCCGACGAAGAAGGCGACTGGGCCTTTCACTGCCACAAGAGCCACCACACGATGAACGCGATGGGGCACAACGTGCCGACCATGATCGGTGTTGACCACCGCGGCGTGGCGCGCCAGATCACGAAGCTGATCCCCGACTACATGGTGATGGGCGAGCGCGGCATGAAGGACATGACCGAGATGGAAATGCCGCTGCCCGACAACACCGCCGCCATGATGACCGGCACCGGCCCATTCGGCGCTGTCGGCATGGGCGGCATGTTCAGCGTTGTGAAGGTGCGCAAGGAGCAGCCTGCGGGCGATTACAAGGACCCCGGTTGGTACCAGCACCCGCCCGGCACCGTGGCCTACGAATTCACCGGCGCGCTGCCCGACCCGGCGCGCTTCAAGGCCGAAGGCAACGGCTCGATGGCGCCATTGGCGCGCCCTGCCACCGATACCGAAGTCAAGGTGCGCAAGCCGGGCGCAGGCTCCAGCCAGCACAAGCAGCATTGAACCCCCCACCCCCGGAACAACCCGCCAACCCGAAAGGAAACTTCATGAACCTGCCCTCGACCGTCCGTTCGCGCGCCATGCAATCTGCCATGGGACTGGTCTTCACCGTGATCGCCCACGCTGCGATGGCCGCAGGCCAGCATGCCGGCGGCCATGCCGATGCCGCCATCGGCGAAGCCGGCAAGGCGGCCCAGGTGACGCGCACGGTCCAGATCGACATGAGCGACGCCATGCGCTTCACGCCTTCCAGCATCGACGCCAAACAAGGCGAAACAATCCGCTTCGTGATCAGGAACTCCGGCAAGGTCAAGCACGAACTGGTGTTGGGCACCGAGAGGGAACTCAAGGAACATTACGAAGTCATGAAGAAGTTCCCCGAGATGGAGCACGACGATCCGAACATGGTCACCGTCGCCCCGGGCAAGACCGGCCAGGTGATCTGGAAGTTCAGCAAGGCCGGCAAGATCGACTTTGCCTGCCTGCAGCCCGGGCACTACGAAGCCGGCATGAAGGGCGCCGTGGCGGTGGCACCTGGCAAGGCGCCCGCCAAAGGCAGCGGCCATGGCGAGCACAAACATTGAGTGGCAGCCTGCCACCCGAACCCACATCACCCAGAAGGAAACGCACACCATGAAGCACCTCAAGCAACTAGCCGCAGCGGCCAGCGCCGCACTGGCTGTCACGTTGGCACCTGCGGTCCACGCCCAGGCGACGATCGACAGCGCCACGCTGGACGGCATGAAGACGGCGCAGGCCACCGCGCCATCCGACCTGACCGATGGTGAAGTGCGCAAGATCGACCTCGAAGCCGGCAAGGTCACGCTCAAGCACGCCGACATCAAGAGCCTGGACATGCCCGCCATGACGATGGTCTTTGTCGTCAAGGACAAAGCCCTGCTCGGCAAGCTGAAGGCCGGCGACAAGGTGCAGTTCAAGGCCATCAACGAGGGCGGCAAGTACACCGTGACCGAGATGCAACCCGCCCGCTGAACGGCCGCTTCGCCATGGCACCGCTTCGCCTCTGGGCGTCATCAGGCACCGCACTGGTGGTGGCCATGGCCTGCGCCGCGCTGGCCTGGCGGGACTGCATGCTGCTGGCCATCAGCCTGGTGCTGGCACATCGGCTCTTCCTGCTGGGCATGGACCGCGGCACACCCTGGCGCGCCCTGGCTGCGGCGGTCCATGCGCTGTCGGCCGGGCTGCTGACAGCGGGCGCGGGCATCGCCCTGATGGCCGGCGTAACAGCCGCGTGGCTGGGCTGGTGGCAGCCCACGGCCGAGCATGCTTCGGCGTCGCTGCTGTTGCTATTGCTCGGTGCGCTTTGCTGTTGCCTGGCCAGGAAAGGCCGCGCAGAAACCTGGCAAGAACTTCGGCCCTGGCTGTGGCTGCTGGGCGGCTCCGTGCTGGCGACCGAAGCCTACAAAAGCGGCATGGCTATCGCACCCTGCCTGTTCGTGTTTGTCGTCGGGGTGGCGATGCTCTGGGCTGGCTGGCAGCTTGCCACCCGCACCGCATCGGCGCTGCTGCGCGCGGGCGCAGGCCGATGACTGATCGTGGTCCCGGTCCCGGTCCCGATCCCGATCCCGATCCCGATCCTGCCGCCAACGACACCGCCACCGCCACGCCCGGGCCCGCGCGGCGGTGGCTGCCGTGGGCCGGTGGCCTGCTTGGCATCGCCGCGCTGGCCTGGGTGTTGCAAGGCTTCGATTTCGCGCGCTTTGGCGCCACGCTGTCAGGTGCGGATTGGCGCTTCTTCATGCTGATCCCGCTCAGCATCCTGGGCGAACAGTTGGTGCGGGCCTGGAAGTGGCGCCAGCTGCTGCATGCCTTGCGGCCGGTGGGTGTGTGCTACCTGTTCGGCACCATCATGGCCGGGTACCTGCTCGCGATCCTGGTGCCTTTCGGCTTTGGCACCGTCGCCCGCTCGTGGATGGTGGCGCGGCGCCAGCAGCTCAGGCTGGCCAGCGTGCTGGCGACGGTGGCGCTGGACCGGCTGACCGACGCCATCGTCTTCGCACCCCTGGTGCCTTTGGCGCTGTTGTCGGTGGTCTTTGCCGACCCGACGGGTGGCATCCGCGCTGGCCTGGCCGTGGGTGGCATCGGCATCGTCGTGCTGCTCGGCATAGCGCTGTGCGCGCTGGCCGCCTGCCGCAGCGGCACCCTCAGCGCCAATGGCCGCCTCGGCACCCTGGTCACTTTGCTGCCACGGCGCCTGGCCAGCGCCACAAGGCGGCTGGGCGCGGCCTTCGCCGAGGGCCTGGTCTGGCCGCGCCAGCGCTGGCGCGGCGCCGGCATCTTTGTCGCCAGCGCGGCGATGAAGTTGCTCGCGGCCACCAACCTGCTGTGGGCCGGGCTGTCCATTGGCGTGCTGCTGGCGCCGACGCAGTACCTGTTCATGGTCGTTTTTCTCAGCTTCCTGATCATCCTCGGCCACTTCATCCGCTTCATGGGCAGCTTCGTCATCGGCGGCGTCTTCGCGCTCGGGCTGCTGGGGGTTGGCGCCGAGCAGGCGCTGGTGATGGTGCTGATGGTCGAGGCCGCCAGCCTGGCCAGCGTGGCCGCCGTCGGCGCCATCTCGTTGTGGGCGCAAGGCGTGGCGCTGGGTGATCTGCGCTTCGCCAACGAAGCAGGCCGCGCGCAGGCTGGTTGAGGCGCCGGCCGGCGCGTCAAGCCAGCTGAGTGGTGGGGTCGGTGGCGGGGCGCGACACCGCAGGCGGTCACTCGGCGGCCGGCAGCTGGAACCGCAGTGAAAACGCGGTGCGCTGGCCTTCACTGCGGGCGCTCACGCTGCCGCCGTGCAGAGTCATGATCGACCGCACGATGGCCAGCCCGAGGCCAGACCCACCATCGGCGCGCGAACGCGCGGCATCGAGCCTGACCATGCGCCCGAAGATGCGCTCGATCTGGTCGCCGGGAATGGGCTCACCCGAGTTCGTCACCGTCAGCGTGCAATGGCCTTCGCCGCCGCCGCCACCCTTGCCACCCTCACAGCCGACCGCGATGCCGATCACGCTGGACGCCGCAGCATGGCGGATGGCGTTCGACAGCAGATTGGTGATGGCGCGCTGCACCAGCATGCGGTCGGCTGGCACCGTGGCTTCACCGCTGACTTCGATGCGCAGCCCACGCTCTTCGGCCAGCGACTCCAGAAAGTCGGCCACGCGGCGCGCTTCGGCGGCCAGATCGACCGCCGTGCGTTCGAGCGCCTCGCCACCCTGGTCGGCACGGGCCAGCAACAGCATGTCGGCTATCAGCCGGGTCAGGCGTTCCAGCTCTTCCACGTTGCCGGCCAGCACGTCGCGCAATTCGTCAGCCGAACGGCGCCTGGACAGCGCCACCTGGGTGCGGCCGAGCAGCGTGGCCACCGGGGTTCGCATCTCGTGCGCCAGGTCGCCCGAAAACGCCGACAGCCGCGTCACGCCCTCGTCGATGCGCGCCAGCATGGCGTTGAAAGCCTCGGCCAGGTCGCGGATTTCCACTGGCAAACCCTGGCGCGACAAACGCTGGTTCAGGCTGGTTGGTGTCACGCGGGCTGCCAGCCGCGCAAAGCGCTTCAGCGGCCCGAGCCCGGTGCGCGCCACCGCCCAGGCACCGCCAGCCACCAGCAGCAGCAGGGCCGGCAGGGCCAGCAGCGTGGCACGCAGGAAAGCGGCCAGCAAGTCCTGGTCGGCCTGCAGGTCCAGCGACAGCACGTAGTTCACGGGCTGGCCATCCTTCACCGTGCCCGTGCCTTTCAGCGACTGGTAGGCGCGCTGGTTGTCGTCGTGCCATTGCAGTTGCGAGTCCTGCGGCAAGGCCGCCATGCGCGCGGCCGACAGACCCCCTGCCCGCGAGAAACCGGCCAGCAGGCGGCCAGACCGCGCATCGCTCAGCGCCAGGTGCAGTTCATCGTGGCCGATCAGCAGGTCGCCGAAGCGGTGGCCGTTGTCGGGCAGCGCTTCGACGCGGTCGATCTCGGACAACACATGCCGCACCAGGGCCGCCTTGCCCTGCAGTTCACTGGCCAGGCGACTGTCGAGCTGGCGCGCCAGTGCCCAGTAGCCCGATGCCGCTGCCAGGGTGCCGACAAGCAGCGACAGGGCGGCACTGGCCAGCGCCAGCCGCAGCGCGAGTGGCGCTTCGGCGAGCCGCTGCGGCCAGCCGCGCCGGCTCACGTTTCGGTCCTGGCCTCAAGCACATAACCGACACCGCGCACGGTGTGGATCAGCTTGCTTTCGAATGGCTCGTCCACCTTGGCGCGCAAGCGGCGCACCGCGACATCGACGACATTGGTTTCAGAGTCGAAGTGGATGTCCCACACCAAAGACGCGATCTCGGTGCGGGACAGCACCTCGCCGGCACGCTGCAGCAGCAACGCCAGCAGCGCAAATTCCTTGGCGCTGAGGTCGATGCGCTGGCCAGCGCGCGTGGCGCGGTGGCGCACCGGGTCAAGCTCCAGGTCCGAGACGCGCTGCACGGGGTCGGAAGGCGTCGGCTTGCCGCGCTTGAGCAAGGCCCGCACGCGCGCCAGCAGTTCGGGAAACTGAAAGGGCTTGACCAGATAGTCATCGGCACCGAGGTCAAAACCGCGCACCTTGTCGTTCACCTGCGCGCGCGCCGTCAGCATCAGCACCGGCGTCTGCTTGGCAGTGCGCAGCGCAGACAGCACGGCAAAACCGTCCACCCCGGGCAGCATGAGGTCGAGCAAAACCAGCGCGTGGTCACCGGTCATTGCGGCATGCAGCCCGTCAGAACCGGTCAGCGCCACTTCGACGCTGTAGCCGGCTTCGGTCAGTCCCTGGCGCAGGTATTCGGCCGCGCGCTGCTCGTCTTCGATGACCAGGATTTTCATGGTCTTCATTGTCCGGGATCGGTGCTGCAGCGGCGCCGCCCGCTGCCGAACATTGCAGAACCGTCATCTGCCGGCCATCGGGCTGAGCGGCGTCGGTTTCTACAGTTCGGTTCACGGTGCAGCGATGCATCGCCACCGAGCGCCGGCAAGGCGCAAGGTGATGCCCAGCAACCCCACATCAAGGACCACCACCATGTTCAGCCTGCAGCAAATCGCCATCGCCGTCGCCACCAGCGCGCTGGCCGCCCCGGCCGCTTTCGCCACCAGCGGCGTCACGCCCGTCAACAACGAGCGTGGCTTCACGACCCATGCCATGCCCGCCAGCGGCCTGACGCGGGACCAGGTGCGCGCCGAACTCGACGCCTTCAAGCGCAACCCGGTGGCTGCCGACGGCGCCCGTTTTGTCGGTGGCGAAACGGGCTGGGAGCTGCAGGGCCACAGACATGAGTGGCGCAACGGCACGCTGGTACACGCCGACAACATCGACCACAACGCGCCGCGCGCCAGTGCATTGGTGACGCCGCAGTCGCGCGCCGAATTCCAGAAGCTGTACCCAGGCGGTTGAACGCTGCCTGCCCGCTGCAGCCGCAGCAGTCGCAGCAACCGCAGTAACCACAGTAACCGCAGCCTTGTTGCTGCCTTGCACGACCCCGGGCCCAAACCATGAAAACACTGTTCACCGCCATCGCCGCCGTCATCTTTTCTGTTGCTCAGCTAATGGCAGCCAATGCCTTCGCGCAGGCTGCCGACCCGGCCCGGCCGGCCGGCACCAGCGGGGCTGCACCGGCCCCTGAAATGAGCGATGGCGAGGTGCGCAGAATCGACAGGGACAGCCGCAAGATCACGCTGAAGCATGGCGAGATCAAGAATCTGGACATGCCCGGCATGACGATGGTGTTCCAGGTCAAGGACGCGGCCCTGCTCGACACGCTTCAGGTCGGCAACAAGGTGAAGTTCAGGGCCGACAGGACGGACGGCGCCTTCGTCGTCACCAACATCCAGGCGGTGAAGTGAGCTGAAGGCGGGGCTGGCGCTTCAACGGGCGCTTCACCGGACACAGCGCACGGCCGCTACAGTCCGGCGCATGACACCCAACCCGACCCTGGTACACGCCCTTCGCGGCGGCATCATCGAGTCCGCGCACCGTGGCGCGCTGGCCGTCGTGGACGTGGCCGGCGCGGTCCACACGCAGCACGGCGACATCACACGCCCGATCTTTCCGCGCAGCGCCGTCAAGGTGCTGCAGGCCTTGCCGCTGGTGGCCAGTGGTGCGGCTGAGCGCTGGGGTTTGAGCGACGAAGAACTGGCGCTGGCCTGCGCCTCGCACGGCGGTGAGCAGCGCCACGCACAGACGGCAGCGTCGATGCTGGCCAAGGCCGGCGTGGACGCCACGGTGCTGGAATGCGGCGCCCACTGGCCACACCACGACGGCGCCATCAAAGCCCTGGCCGCCGCCGGCCAGACGCCGAGCGCTCTGCACAACAACTGCTCGGGCAAACACGCGGGCTTTGTCTGCCTGGGTTGCTGGATGGCAGAAGAAAAGTCCGCCGGCAACGAGCACCGCGCCTTCCTGCGCGGCTACGTCAAGCCCGGGCACCCGGTGATGCGCGAAGTGACTGCCGCGTTGCAGGCCACCACCGGCTACGACCTGGCGCACACCGCCGTCGGCACCGACGGCTGCAGCATCCCGGCCTATGCCGTGCCGCTGCGCCACCTGGCGCACGCTTTCGCCAGGGTCGGCACTGGCGTCGGCCTGAGCCCCGAGCACCAGCACGCCGCAAAGCGCCTGCGCGCGGCGGTGGCCGCCGCCCCGTTCATGGTGGCGGGCAGCGGGCGCTTCGACACGCGGGTGATGGAACTGCTGGGCGCGCGCGTGTTCTGCAAGGTCGGCGCAGAAGGGGTGTACTGCGCCGCGCTGCCCGAACTGGGCCTGGGCGTGGCGATCAAGATGGACGACGGCAACAGCGCGCGTGGCTGCGAAGTGGTGATGGCCGCCATGATCGAAAAACTGCTGCCGCTGGCCGCTGTCGAAGCCGCCTTCCTGCGCGGCTTCAGCGACGTGCTGCTGAAAAACTGGAACGGCATAGAAGTCGGCCGACTGCGCGCCGCGCCTGAATTGCGGGCGGGCTGAGGCCGAACACTGGCAGGGTCTGGCGGCGGCTACACTGCGAGCCTGATCCAATGATATGGGTACCCATATGAAGTCAACCGTCGATATTGCTGACAACCTTCTGACCGAGGCCAAACAGGCCGCTGCCCGCGAAGGCACGACCTTGCGGGCGCTGGTCGAGGCCGGCCTGCGCCAGGTGCTGCGCGAGCGTCGCGCGCGCAGCGCACCTTTCGTGTTGCGGCGCGCATCGTTCAAGGGCAAGGGCCTTCGCACCGAGCTGCAAGGCAAGCAGTGGGAACACATCCGCAGCCTGGCCTACGAAGAATAGTGGCGCGTGATAGCCATTGACACCAATCTCCTGGTCTATGCCCACCGCGAGGATTCCCCCTTTCACGATGCCGCCGCTGCCTGCCTGGCGAGCTGTGCCGAGGGCCGCGCGCCGTGGGCGATTCCCTGGCCTTGTGTACACGAGTTCTTCGCCATCGCGACCCACCCGCGCATCTACAACCCGCCAACGCCGGCCGCGCGTGTACTCGACCAGATTGATGCCTGGTTGGAGAGTCCGAGCCTGGTTCTGCTGACCGAGACAGAAGGCCACTGGGCCACATTGCGGCCGCTGCTGCAGCACGCGCGCATTGCCGGCCCCGCCGTACACGACGCGCGCATCGCGGCGCTGTGCCTGCAGCACGGCGTGCGTGAACTCTGGTCGTTGGACCGCGACTTCGGGCGCTATCCGGCGCTGCGGGTGGTCAACCCGCTGCTGAAGGGTTGAGTGGGCAGCCGGCGCGCCGCGCCAGCAACAGCGCCGAAGTTGGCCCAGTTGACGTCGGCGTCGGTGGCGCAGTTGTAGTGGCCCAGCGGGCCCGGGCCGCTTTCGACAAGGGCGCAGGTCCAGCCGAAGGAGCCGGCGCCAGACTCGGCCACGCTGCGGGTACTGCCGAGGTGGCTTTGTCAGGCGCCGTCCGACAGCAGCGGGATCTGGCTGTCGCTGCCCAGCAGCCCCACCTTGGCGTAGATGGACAGCTTGCCACGCGTGTCCTCGATGTCCAGGTTGCGCATCGTCAGCTGGCCGATGCGGTCAGCCGGCGTGAAGGCGCCGGCGCCGCGCTCCATCGTCAAGCGCTCGGGGTGGTAGGTCAGGTTCGGGCTCTCGGTGTTGAGCAGGCTGTAGTCGTTGCCACGGCGCAGCTCCAGCGTCACTTCACCGGTGATGGCGCGCGCCACCCAGCGCTGCGCGCTTTCGCGCAGCATCAGGCATTGCGGGTCGAACCAGCGGCCTTGATACAGCAGCTTGCCCAAAGTCCGGCCGTTGCTGCGGTACTGGCCGATGGTGTCTTCGTTGTGGATGCCGGTGACGAGCCGCTCGTAGGCGATGTGCAGCAGCGCCATGCCGGGTGCTTCATAGATGCCGCGGCTCTTGGCTTCGATGATGCGGTTCTCGATCTGGTCGCACATCCCGAGGCCATGCCGCCCGCCGATGCGGTTGGCCTCTTCAAACAGGGCCACTGAATCGGCAAAGGTGACGCCGTTCAACGCCACCGGCTGGCCTTCTTCGAAGCGCACGCTGACCTGCTCGGCTTTGACGGCCACGTCGTCGCGCCAGAAGGCCACGCCCATGATCGGCTTGACGATGTGCATGCCCGAGTTCAGAAACTCCAGGTCCTTCGCCTCGTGCGTGGCGCCGAGCATGTTGCTGTCGGTGCTGTAGGCTTTTTCGACGCTCATCTTGTAGTCAAAGCCATGGGCGACAAGGTATTCGCTCATCTCCTTGCGGCCACCAAGCTCGTCGATGAAAAGCTGGTCGAGCCAGGGCTTGTAAATCTTGAGCGACGGGTTGGCGAGCAGGCCGTAGCGGTAGAAGCGTTCGATGTCGTTGCCCTTGTAGGTGCTGCCGTCGCCCCAGATGTTGACGCCGTCGTCAAGCATCGCCACCACCAGTGCAGTGCCGGTGACGGCGCGGCCCAGCGGCGTGGTGTTGAAGTAGGTGGCGCCACCGGTGCTGATGTGAAAGGCGCTGCACTGGATCGCCGCCAGCCCTTCAGCCACCAGTTGAGAACGGCAATCCACCAGGCGCGCGATGTCGGCGCCGTAGGCCAGCGCCTTGCGCGGGATCTCGTCGTAGTCGCTCTCGTCGGGCTGGCCCAGATTTGCGGTGTAGGCGCAGGGGATGGCACCCTTGGCACGCATCCAGTGCACGGCGGCGCTGGTGTCCAGGCCGCCGCTGAAGGCGATGCCGACGCGCTGGCCGGCAGGGAGGGACTGAAGGATGTGGGTCACGGGCTGTTTTCTCCTGAAGCTGCGATTGTCGCAAGCCCGGCGCGGGCCGACACTAGCCGGTACCAAACCGGCTTTGGAGGTGTGCCATGGGAATTTCCACCCGCGCTGCGGCTGCAATTCTGTGTTCGTGGACTGCATTGCAGGCGCCGGGCCCGGCATTCGCCGCACTCGACCCCGCCACCGACCGCCAGGTGGCCGGCGTCTATTCAAACGTCTGCGGCGATCGCAGCCAGGTCATGATCCGGCTTTACGGTGACGTGCTGGACATCGAACGCGGCACGGTGGCCGTCAAGGCGAACCGCCTGACAGTTTCCAGGACGCCGCCCCCTGGCGCGCCGGTGCCTGACTTCCAGGCCGTCGTGCGCGGCGAGGTCAAAGGCGGCGACGGCGTGGAGCTGGTGCTCAGCCACAACGCGAAGGGCCTGTTCGCGCGCATCGACGGCGGGCCGAAGTCGCTGGCGCCACTGGGCGCCGGCGTGATCGGCCAGCAACTGCGCCACTGCGACCCCAACCGCAATGCCTTGCCGGGAGCGCCGGTGGCAGCAGCGCCCCCAGGTTCAGCCGACCTGCTGCGCGACGCCCGCTTCAAGACTGCCTACCTGCAGGCGCTGGGTCCACTGGC
>JANNGN010000593.1:0-1538 GCA_031403895.1 Rubrivivax sp.
AGTATGTCTGCTGATTCTGATCGTCAGTCCCGCCTGTGCCGATATCTATCGATATGAGGATGACCGACGCCGAAAGGGATCACCGGCACGGCATGCTCGTGCGCCAGTTTGACGACGAAGACAACGTCGTCGTTGCTCTCGCAGAACAGCACCGCTTCCGGTGGCGCGGCGTCATAGACCGACTCGCCGCGGCCGTGCTGGTCGCGCACCGCTGCGGCGGTGCTGCTGCAACGTTCGCCGAAGCGGCCGCGCAAGGCGGCCAGCATGGCAGCAGGCATGGGGCGCAGTTCAACGCGGGGCACGACGTGGCTGGGCAAGGGGGCGTTCATGGGCGGATGCTCCGGCGGCTGCTGCGGGGCGTGAATGGTAGGCCAGCGGCGTGAAGAACGGGCGGCCGGGGTGGTTCAATACAGGCCCGCCTTCACCGCCAGCAACACCATGTCCAACCGCCTCACACAAATCGCCACCCGCACCGGAGACGACGGCAGCACCGGCCTGGGCGACGGCACGCGCGTGCCCAAGAGCCACCTGCGCGTGGCGGCAATGGGCGATGTCGATGAACTGAACTCTGGCCTGGGCGTGCTGCTGGCCGAGCCGCTGCCGGCCGACGTGCGCGAGCTGCTGGTCGTGATCCAGCATGAGCTTTTCAACCTGGGCGGCGAGCTGTCGATTCCCGGCTATGAACTGCTCAAGGCCGACGCCGTTCTGCATCTGGACGAAGCGCTGGCGCAGCACAACGAAAAGCTGCCGCGGTTGAAGGAATTCATCCTGCCCGCCGGCACACGCAGCGCCGCGCTGGCGCATGTCAGCCGCACGGTGGCGCGGCGCGCCGAGCGTGCGCTGGTGGCGCTGGCTGGGGCCGAAAAGGTCAACCAGGCACCGCGCCAGTACCTCAACCGCGTGTCGGACCTGCTGTTCGTGCTGGCCCGTGTGCTCAACCGCGCCAACCTCGACGGGCTGGGTGGCGACGATGTGTACTGGCGTTCGGAGCGGCTGGCGCGTTCGGAAGATTGACGCAGCGGAAGACCGGTGCGCGGCGCCCGGCGCCCGGCTCAGGGCTCGGCCTTGGCCAGCTCCGCCTGCGCGTGGTTCAGCCACAGCTTCAGGCGCTGGCGCTCCATCAGGCCGAGTCCGGGCCCTTCGGCGCCGGTGACGTGGCGCGCAGCCCAGAAGCTGGCGTTGCCGGCGTCGATCTTCTGCACCACGGCGTCGTGCAGGCGCCGCAGGTGCACCACGCGCGCGCCCAGGCGGCTGGCGCGTTCGAGCTGGCCTGAACGTTCAAGCTGGCCGAAGTCGTCGCCGCGCAGTTCGTTGCACACCAGCACATAGCGCAGGCGCTGGCCGAAGCGGTCAAGCAGCTTTTGCAGCAGGTCCACCGAGTCACGCCCGGCGTCCATCACATGCCAGTACTGCAGCGTGATGCCGGACAGGTCGGCCATGTCGAGCACACCCGACTCGTTCATCCAGCGCACCAGCGGTTCATGCGTTTGCGCCGCCAGGTCCACCAGCACGCGGCGGCCGGGCACTTCGACCGCGCT
>JANNGN010000594.1:0-2051 GCA_031403895.1 Rubrivivax sp.
GGACGCGGCGGACGCAGTGCCGTCAGCCGCCCCATTGCCGGGCCCGCTGGAGAAGTGCGGGTGCGCGTTGTGCAGCGCCGGCGCGCCGTGCGTGGCCCAGCGCGTGTGGGCGATGCCGGTGGTGGCGTTGATGCCGTCGGCCGCCACGCTCAACTCCAGTTCTGCCACGGGGGATGTGCTGCGCGCGCGCCGCAACTCGCCGCCCTGGTGCACGGCCACGCCGCAGGAGTCGTAGCCCCGGTATTCCAGGCGCTTCAGGCCTTCAAGCAGGATGGGAACGATGTTGCGGGTGCTGACGGCGCCGACGATGCCACACATGGTGTTGATGTCCTGGGGTTGTGATGCGATGGGGTAGCGGATGCTAGGTCAGGTAGGTTGAAGTTTTCAGTCAACTTGTACCGTCTTGACGGTTGAAAATTCCACGCTCTTTCATGGATGAATGTTTCAGGCGAACAAATCGAAGATCGTGGTTCATAATTTCACCATGGACTTCGACGCTACCGACATCCGCCTGCTCGACCTGCTGCAAACCGACGCCTCCCTGTCCAACCAGGCCCTTGCGGAGCGCGCCCTCACATCTCCCGCCACGGCCTTGCGGCGGGTGCGGCGCTTCGTGGATGAAGGGGTTATCGAACGCCGGGTGGCTTTGCTGAACCCGCATCGCGTCGGGGCGGGGTTGACGGCACTGGTGGAGGTGTCGCTCGACCGCCAGGGCGCCGAGCATCTGGACGCCTTCGAGCAGCGCGCGGTGACTGAAGCAGCGGTGCAGCAGTGCTACCGCGTTTCACCCGGCCCCGACTTCGTGATCGTCCTGCATGTGGCCGACATGCCGGCCTACCACGCGCTGGTTCAGCGTCTGTTCACGCAGGACGCCAACGTGCGCAACGTGAAGGCCTTCTTCAGCGTCAAGCGGGCCAAGTTCGACCCGCGCATCGTGCTGGCTGCGAAGGCTTCGACGCTCTGATCAGCCCTGCTTCAGGATCGCCAGCCCCTTCAGGTACTCGCCTTCCGGAAACTCCATCGTCGTCGGGTGGTCGCAACTCGCCTCAAGCCGCTGCAGGATGGCGCCGTCCACCCCTGCATCGGCCGCCGCACCGGCGACGATCTTGTGGAACAGGTCGGCGCTGATGCCGCCACTGCAACTGAAGGTTAGCAGCAGCCCGCCGGGGGCCAGCAGTTTCAGCGCCAGGCGGTTGATGTCCTTGTAGGCACGCGCCGCCCGCTCGGCGTGCGCGGCGGTGGGCGCGAACTTGGGCGGGTCCAGCACGATGGCGTCGAAGCGGCGGCTGCTGGCCAGGCTGGCGCGCAGGAACTGGTTGACGTCGGCGTCTTCGCAGGTGCTGGCAGCCACGTCGAAGCCGTTGAGCAGGACGTTGGCCTGCACGCGCTGCAGCGCGGGTGCAGAAGAGTCCACGCTGGTGACGTGTGCGGCGCCCGCGGCCAGCGCAGCCACCGTGAAGCCACCCGTGTAGCAATAGGCGTTGAGCACCTGCTGGCAGCCGAAGTGCCGCACCCAGCGCGCAAAGGCGGCGCGGTTGTCGCGCTGATCCAGGTAGAAGCCGGTCTTGTGGCCCTGCGCCACGTCCAGCGTCAACTGCCAGCCGTGTTCGCTGATCGACAACTCGGTGTGGCCGTCGCCGCGCAGCCAGCCCGCCTGCAGCGGCAGGCCTTCGAGTTCACGCACGCCCACGTCCGATCGTTCATACAGCCGCGTGGCGCCAGTGGCGGCCAGCAGCAGGTCGGCCAGCAAGTCCTTCCAGCGCTCGGCACCTGCCGACAAGAACTGCGCGCTCAGCAGGTCGCCGTAGCGGTCCACCACCAGCCCGGGCAAGCCGTCGGCTTCACCATGCACCAGCCGCATGCCGGTGCTGTTGATGGGCAGGCGCAAACGCAGCGCCACGGCACGCGCAACGCGGCGCTGGAAGAAGGCGGCGTCGATGCGCTCGGCCTCGATAAAACTCCAAACCCGAATGCGGATGCTGCTGCTGCCGCTGTACGCACCCCAGGCCAGGAAGCTGCCGTCGGCTGCCTCCACGCGCACCGTTTCGCCC
>JANNGN010000595.1:0-7184 GCA_031403895.1 Rubrivivax sp.
GACGAGCTCGCCGCTGGCGTGGGCCTGTCGGCCAGCGCCACGTTGCGGCGCGTGAAGAGGCTCGAAGAAGCGCAGGTCATCACCGGCTACGTGGCCCTGGTGGCACCGGAACGCGTGGGTCTGGGCCTAACCGCCTACATCAGCGTCAGGCTGGCCAAACACAGCGACCCGCGCAGCCCCGTGGACGACTTCGCCGCCGCGGTGCAAGCCTGGCCCGAGGTAGTGGAATGCGCCGCGCTCACCGGCGAGATGGACTACCTGCTGCGCGTGTTGGTGCGCGACATGGCGCACTACTCGCACTTCATCATGGAAGGCCTGCTCAAGCATCCGGCGGTGCAGGACTGCAAGACGAGTTTCATGCTGCGGCGGTTGAAGGGCACCACCGCCGTGCCGGTGTAGCAGGGCCGGCGCACGCGGCCGATGGACCAGCCGCCGACCATCCGGCAAGGCAACTGCCGCAAGCACCTTGATGGCCAGTTCGGCGATCGTGCGGCCGAGCAAATCTGCGTGCCGTTCATGTCTATGGCGACGGCCATCGATTCGTCGCGCCGGGTTGCGCGTGCTGACCCGAAATCACGGTTGCACAGGCGGCTGGCCCGCTGCCTGCACCTGGACTGGTGGCGGGGCGTGGTGAGGCGTGGCGCGCCCGCACGCCGGCTGTGACTGCGGCCCCGGTGTGAATGCCGCACAGTGGCGCTGCGGACTGCGTCGCAGCGACGCGGCGCCTGGATTCCTACAGTAGGCCTGTCGGATCACCCGGCAAGGAGCGCGCCATGAACGCCAGCCTGCACAGCACGCACACATCGGCCTTTCGCAGCCCGCTGGCCTGGCTGCAGCAGGCCATGCGCTTTGCGCCGCACGCGGCATCCAGCAACCCCGACAACCAGATTCTCGTGCTGGATGCCGGCGACACCATCGACGTGCCGCAGCCGATGCAGCATGAACTGGTGTGCCTGAAAGGGCGCCTGTGGATCACGCACGACCATGCGCCGGCCGATGTCGTGATCGAGCGCGGCCAGTGCTACCGGCCGGACAGCGGCGCGCGCATGCTCGTGCATGCCCTGGGCGACGCGCGGCTGATGGTGCGCACGCTGCAGCGGAACTGAATCCGCGCCTTCAGTCGCTGTCGATTTCCTGCAGCAGCCGCAGGGCGGCGTCGGGCGACAACTGCAGCAGTTCGGCCACCGCCTGCACGTCGTCGGGCAGCGCGGCGTTGTCCCAGCCCTGCGCGCTGTGCCGCGCCACCCGGATCGCCAGCAGCACGTTGCGCGTCTGCGAGGTCTGGCTCTGCGCGTGGTCGTCGGTGATGCGCACCAGCAGCGAAGGCAGGCGCCAGTTTTGCATCAGTGTGTGTTGCAGCTCGGCCAGTTCGATGTTCAACACCGCGCGCTGGGTGGCCGCCGATCGCAGCGTGCCGTCCTGCGCCTGGCGGCGCTGAATCTCCAGCGCCATCGCGGGTGCCTGCAGCCACAGCAGCAGTTCGGCAAAGTCGTGCAGCAGGGCAGCTTCATGCAGCACCGGCGCGTCATGGTCCATGCGGTGTACGGCAAAGCCCATCGCGAACCGTGCTGCGCGGTGCGATCGCCGCAACACACTGTTGAAGCCGGCCAGCGCGTCGGGCGAATCCAGCAGCCAGTCCTGCGCTGCGGCCTGCGGGCCAAAAGCGCGGAAGAAGGGTGTGATGCCCAGCATCACGAGCGCTTCGGTCACGGTCTCGACTTCGCTGCCGTCGCGGCCACGGCGCTGGTGCGCCACATGGGCCAGCACCTTCAGCGTCATCAGCGGGTCGTTGCCGATGGCCTCGGTCAGCAGGTGCGCGTCCACCGCGTCTTCGCTGCTGCGCATCTCTTCCAGCATCTGCGCCGTGCCGGCCAGCACCGGCAACTGCGCGTGATGGAAGCGTGCAGCCCAGCCCGCGATGTCGCGCGGCGCGCGGGCGATGTGGAGCGGTGGCGGGGTGTGCATGCGTCGATCCTCGGACCCGGTACGTGGCAGCTTTATCGGCTGCACCGCCGCGTGCTTAAGCGCGCAGGCTGAGCATCAGCCCCAGGCGCGCGTCGGTGCGGCCGTCCAGCAGCGCGCGGTAGGCGTCTTCGGTGGCGGCGGTGCCGCTGCGGTTGACGATCTGCACCCATGGGTCGCTGGCGCGTTGCACGCGCGCGATGAAGGCGTTCCAGGCCTGCGCGATGCGTTGCTCCAGCACGTCGCGGCCCCAGCCTTGTGGCGGCGGCAGGCTGCGCTTTTTGATCTGTGCCGGCGCAAAGAAGAGCGTCGGCCGCGGGCCCGGCAGGCCGCCACCCGAGCCGAGTGCCGACCAGTGCGTGCCGCCGATCGAACTGCTGTAGTGCAGCGCGCTGCCGAAGTGTTCATGGATGCGGCGGCGCACGGCGGCATTGCCCGCGAAGTCCACGAACACGGTCGGCACGGTTGGGTCCAGCGTGGCCAGGTCGGCGTAGTCGCGCACTGCGTCGTAGCAGCCCAGGTTGTTCGTGAATGCCAGGTTGCCCGGCGACGTCAGGCCGACAAGCTGCGGCGCGGTCGCAGCGCCGGCTGCTCCCGACCTCGCCTTGCGCTGCGCCAGGCAAAAGGCGGTGCCGTAGGCGGTCTTGCTGGACGCGCTGGACATCAGCAGCTGCCGCGCGCCAAAGAACTGTTCATCGGCCAGGAAGTCGTCGATCAGGAACGAGGTCACGAAGAGCGGCCGCAGCACCGCCTGCAGGCCTTCAAGGCGCGCTTGCCAAGCAGGATCGGCATCACAGAAGACATAGTGCTGATAGGCCGCCGCCAGGTCCTGGCGGTGCGGCGCGATGTCGGCAAAACTGCCTGCGCGCACACGGCCGGGTGTCAGCACCAGGTGCGTGCCGGCGGGGAAGTAACCCCAGACGCGGCGACCGACCGCCACGCCTTCAGCGCGCGATTCGGTGACGGTGGCAAAGCCCCACACCGGCAAGCAGCCCCAGCCCGGGTCGGCGGCCGGAAAGAACTGCCAGTACTTCATCGCTTCGCCAAACGCGGCATAGGTGATGTTGTTGGCAGTCAGCGCAAAGTGCTCGATGGCCAGCCGCGCCTCGCCGACTGCCAAGTGCCGCGCCGGGGGTGCGTCGGGGTCGGGCTGGAACTGCACACGCTGCAAGTCGTTGCGCGCGATGAAGAGGCGGTTGCCGGTGTCGATCGTGACGGTCATGGGGCAGCTCCTGGGGCGGGCTGCCAGCATAGGGGCTGGTGAAGAAGCGACAGTCACCCGGGTGACGCGGGTGGCGCGGGTGACCCAGGTGACCCAGGTGACGCGGGATGCGTCACCCGGGTGGGCCGGCGGCTCAAGTTCGGCCGCCTTCTAGAGCCGGTTCACGCCGAGCAGACGCCCGACGAGTTGGCCGTTGACGTACAGCGCGCCTTCGGGCGCACCGGCTTCGGCGTGGTACTCCAGCACCGGCTCGGCAGCAGCAGGCGCTTCCACCAAAGCCAGGCGTTCGGCCAGGGCGTCGAGCATGCGGCTGGCCGCACGCAAGAGTTCAGCGGCCAGGCCCCGCACGCCGCGTTCTTCAGCAGCGGGTGCGGCAACAGGCAAGTCTTGCATCAACATGATGGTTCTCCGTTTGGCGGCCGCTGCGCCCAGGGTGCAGGCAAGGCGGCGGGCCGGGTTCAGGATTCAGGGGCTGTGTCGCAGGCGGTTCAGTTCGCGCTGCAGGTCACGGCTGGCTTGCTGGCGTTTGGCGCCGGTGCCGGGCCGGTGGGAACCGGCGGCGCGTTGCAGGCTGGCAGCCACGAAAGGGTTGCGGGGCTTGAGGTTCTTCAGGGTCAGCTTCATCGGTTTTCTCCTTCGTGGCGGGTGGGTGGCTAAAAGTGGTGCGCAAGAAAGCAAACGGCCCGGGTTGCTGGTGCAACCCGGGCCGCGGTGGGCCTTTGGCCACGCGCGCTCTTCGGCGCGTGGTTTCAGCTCACCGGTACCCCGGGCGGGGCACCATCGTTGATTGCAGCCATGCGGGCAGTGCCCACCGCACCCTGTTGACCGTTGAACGCCAGCCTGGCCACACACAGGGGGTTGGGCAGCGGCGCAACGGGGGACAGGATCAGGGCCATGGTGCTTTCGAGGTCTGGGTTGATCGGCTGCGTGGACAGCGCCGGTTTTGGGCGGGGCTGTTCTCACAGAGATTGCGCAAATGATAAACAAGACGTTATCACTGCGCAATAGGTCTTGCTCCGCAAAAACCCGCTCTTGTGCCTTCAAACAGGGGGGTGTGCCGCGCCGCGACCGTGTACGACAGCTTCGATGGGCACCGGCTGCTACTTCTTGCGCCGCAGCGGCGCCACCCCAGACTGGGTGCGTTGCCACAGCGCATGCGCGTCTTCTGCGGCGGCGCTCAGGGGTGTGGCTGACCGTGCAGCGCCGCGTGCGGGCGCGGGTGCGGTTGCGGTTGCGGGCGAAAGTGCCGCCCCGCCTTGTGGCGTCAGCACCTCGCCCAGCAGGTCCAGCAGCCGCATGCGCGCGCGCTGCGGGTGGCGGCGGTAAAAGGTCAGCACCAGGCCCAGGATGAAGCGCTCGTCGTCGTCGCGCGGTAGCGATTCGTCGCGTGCTGCGGCGGCTGGCGCTGCAAAAAGCGTTGAAGCCGCTGAAGCCGCCACGCCGCTGCCGTGTGGCAGGTCCATCCAGCCCGGGGGTTTGTGGCAACAGTGTTCGAACTGGCGCGCCAGCCGTTCGCCGATCTGGCGCGAGCGGCCTTTGATCTGGCTCCAGTAACTGGGTTGGATCTGCACGCGCTCGGCAAAACGCCGCTCCAGCCCGCGCAGCGTGGCGGCGTCGGCGTGGCGCGCGGTGGCGCGCACGAACTCCTCGAACAGCGCCAGCGCGTTGTCCAGGCGCTGTTGTGCGAGGGCCTGGGCGGGATCTGGGATCTGGGGGGCCGGCTTTCATCAGCGCGAATGATAATTCCTCGTTATCGCCTGACACAGGCGCGATGCCCAAGGCGCTGGCTGAGGCGCCGCCAGGTGCGGACGAGCGCAAGCAGCGCAAGCAGCGCCAGGAGCGATCATGAAGAGACTGTTCGTCGGACTGTTGTGCGCGGCGGCGATGCTGTCGCAGGCGGCAGAGCGCGCGATCGAAAAGGAAGTCGTCGTGCGCGCCACGCTCGACGAAGCCTGGGCGGCCTGGACCACGCGCGCAGGCATCACCAGTTTCTTCGCGCCTGATGCGCTGGTCGAAGCGCGCGTCGGCGGCCCGTTCCAAATCTACATCGACCCCGGCGCGCAGCCGGGCCTGAAGGGCGCTGACGACATGCGCTTCCTGGCACTGCAGCCGAAGAAGATGCTCAGCTTCGACTGGAACGCGCCGCCCTCGCTACCCGCGGCCCGGGCCCAGCGCACCTTCGTCGTGGTGCGGTTCGCGCCAGTGGATGAGCACACCACGCGCGTGACGCTGCACCACAGCGGCTGGGGTGAAGGCGGCGAATGGGACCAGGCCTACAGCTACTTCGACCGCAGCTGGGGCGCGGTGCTGGACAACCTGAAAAAGCGCTTCGAGCAGGGCCCGCAGGACTGGGCGCCCTGGCTCAAGCAGTTGGAGGCCTGGCGCGCGCAACAGGCTGCTCAGGCCGCGCAGGCCGCGCAGCGAGCGGCTTCGCAAGCCGGGCGCTAAGAAGGTGCACACGAAAACAGCAGGCCGTCTTGTGCTCTTGTCTAGACAGGATGCAGCAGATCGCGGATGGTGACCCAGGTGGTCTGCACTCAGTACTTCACCCGCGCCCGATAAGTGTCGCGCGAAGCGGCCAGCGCCTGCGCCAGCGTCGTGATGCCGAGCGCCTGCAACAGCGGCAGCATCTTGACGAAGACTTCGGCCGTGACGATGGCGTCACCGAGCGCGGTATGCCGGCCCAGAATGGGCACGCCAAGGCGCTCGGCGATGGCGTCCAGGCCGTGGCTGTCTTGCTGCGGGTGGATCAGCTCGGACAGCAGCAGCGTGTCCAGCACCGGTTGCCCGAAGCGCAGGCCCGTGCTGGCTTCTTTCAGCTGCAGAAAGCGCATGTCGAAGGCCGCGTTGTGCGCCACCAGCACGGTGTCGAGCGCGAAGGCGTGGAAGGCCGGCAGCACGGTGGCTATCGTCGGCTGACCCTGCAGTTGAGCGGCTTCGATGCCGTGGATGGCGACACCGGCGGCGGGCACGCTGCGCCCAGGGTTGACGAGTTGTTCAAAGCATTCCTGGCGCCGCAACTTGCCCGCCACGATGCGGGTGGCGCCGATCTGGATGATCTCGTCGCCCGCGCCGGGTTGCAGGCCCGTGGTTTCGGTGTCGAAGACGGTGTAGATCAGGTCGCGCAGCGCGGTGTCGCCCTGCGCGGTCGTGGCTTCGGTGGCGTGGGCAAAGAGGTCGAAGTCGTAGAACTCGGGGCGGCTGTCCGCATGGCCGCCTGTCTGGTCGCCCGCCTGGCTGCCGGTACCGAGCTGGGCCGCGCGCTCCAGCGGCGCGTTGTCGCCGGCCAGCGGCAAGAGCATGCGGAAGAAAGCTTCCTGCCGTACGCGGTCACGCTCAAACCAGAATGCGCCGCCGTGGCGTTCGACCACGTCGCGCACGCTCAGCGGGCTCGTGTTGTCGGCACCCGAGATGGTCTCGGTTTCCCATGTGGTGACGGTCTCGGTGCTGATGGCCAGCGCGGCCCACACCAGGTCGAGCTGCGCGCGGCCCTGCGACTCCAGCAGCCGCAGTTGCAGCTGCCGCACGCCGTACTCCCCCACCAGGCGGCTGGCCAGGTGCAGCAAAGCCTGGATGAGTGAGTAGCTGTCCACCTTCAACCAGCACTGCGGATCGACGTCGCTGGCCGTCACGCGCACGCCCAGCAGCGCGTCGATGCGGCGCGCGGCCGCAGCCACCAGGTCGGCGGCGAGCATGTCCTCCAGCGGCCAGCGTGACTTGATGTGGCGCAGGCCCTGCGCGGCGGCGTCGTTCAGGTTGCGGCTCATGGCCGCGATCTCGTCGCGCACCACAGCCATGAACCGGTCGCGCGTGGGCGGGTCCAGCGCGGGGGTCGTCGAGCAGCTCCACCGCCGCCTGCAGGTTGCCGAGCGAGCCGCGGTGGCCCTCGGTCAGGCGGTGCAGCAGGCTGTCGCGTTCGCTGTCGTCGGCCAGGTTTCGCGTGATGTTGTCGAGCATCAGCACGAAGCCGTTGAGTGGCGTTTCGAGCGGCGCACTTTGG
>JANNGN010000596.1:0-1596 GCA_031403895.1 Rubrivivax sp.
GTCCTGGTGCTCGGCGTGGAACCGTCTGACGTCGGCGGCGTCGCGCGTCACCAGCGTGGGGCCGATGAACTGCGGGAACTCGAGGATGGCGAGTTTTTCAGGGTGCTCCCGCAGCGCAGAAGCCTTGTTGAAGACACGCGCGCCTTCGCGTTCGGCCTGGCTCAAGAGGTGCGTGGCGTAGAAGTATTCGGGGTCGAAAGGCGGGTCCTTGCGCATCAGCACGGCGTCGACTTCGCACAGCGGCTGCGGGCGCTCGTCGGGCGCCTGTTGCGCGGCCGTGAACCAGTCGTGCACGCTTTCGTCACTGCGGCCGCTGCGGCCGGTGAGCACGATGTCGCGCACGAAGCCGGTGACGCGCTCACCGCGCTGCCAGCGCAGATCCTTCGGTTCACAGGCCATCAGCGTGTGGCCGCGCCGCGCGGCTTCACGCATCATGGTGAAGGTGGAGTCCTTGTGGGTCTTGAAGGACTCCAGCGGGTCGGCGACAAAAAGCAGTTTCACGCGGCGGGCCTTTCGGAAGCGGGCCGCCACTGTGGCACAAGCCGCGCGCGGTTGCAGTGTAGGCCTCAGGTGGGCGTGGCGTCTGCCGATATCAGGCCAACCACCAAAGTCACCAGGTGCCACTCATGGACCACTCATGTGCCGTTTAGCTGCCTACTTGGGTGAACCGCTCTTCCTTGAAGCGCTGATCGCCAAACCCGAACACTCGCTGATGCACCAGTCCTTGCGTGCCGACCAGGCCAAGGTGGTGACCAACGGCGACGGCTTCGGCGTCGGCTGGTACGGCGACCGCGCCGAGCCCGGTGTCTACCGCGAAGTGATGCCGGCCTGGAGCGACGACAACCTGCTGGCCTTGTCCCAGACACTGTCCTCGCGCCTCTTCTTCGCCCATGTGCGCGCAGCCACGGCGGGCGGCATTGCGCGCCAGAACTGCCACCCCTTTCGCCATGGCAAGTGGCTCTTCATGCACAACGGCCAGATTGGCGGTTATGGCGCGCTGCGCCGCACGATGGAGTCGTGGTTGCCCGACGCGCTATACGCCGAAAGACGCGGTGCTACCGACTCCGAATTGCTGTTTCTGCTGGCGCTGCACCGCATCGAACAAGGCGCACCAGCCGACGAAGCGATGCTGTCGGTGCTGGACGACACGATGGCGCTGATGCGCGACCGCGGTGTCGCTGCACCGCTGCGTTTTGCTGCCGTGCTGGCCGATGGTGAACGCCTGCACGCCTTCCGCATTGCAAGTGACGGCAAACCGCCCACGCTGTACCTGCGCCGCTGCCCGGGCGGCACCATCATCGCCAGCGAACCGCTGTGCGAAGGCGAAGCCGGCTGGCAGCTACTGGCCGATGGCGCGGTGGTGACGGTGGACCACAGCGGCTGTCGAACCACCGAACACACGGCAATGGCGCTGGCTTAAGCCCGCCAGCGCTGCACCGTCAGTGCCAGCGCACCCGCCACCACGCCCCAGAACGCGGCGCCCACGCCCCCCAGCGTGAGTCCGCTGGCGGTGACGACGAAGGTGATCAACGCGGCCTCGCGCTGGCTGTCGTCCTTCATCGCCAGCGCCAGGCCCGAGCCGATGGTGCCCAGCAG
>JANNGN010000597.1:0-5985 GCA_031403895.1 Rubrivivax sp.
CAATTGCGCCGGGCCGGGCTCGAAGGCCGCTGGCGCGATCACGATGGCGTCCTTGTGGGCGTAGTGGATTTCGACGTCGCGCCGCTCAGTGGGCACCACCTGCTTGCGCGGCAGGGCCATCTCAAAGCCCGCCGGCGTGGCGCGAAAGCTCAGCGGCTGCGCGTACAGGTTCTCGGGCTTGTCACTGAAGATCAGCGACGAATACCACTGGTTGGTGGGTACGGCCAGCTTGCGCTGCGCTTCGCTGCGGTGCGGTGCGTCGGGCACTGCGGCGTCGCTGCCTTTGGGCTGCAGCACGACGGCGCCGGCGCCGATCTTGAGCGGCTGAGCCTGCGCCTGCGCTGGCAGCTGGGCGAGGCAACCCACACAGACCAGGAGCGCCCACCACCCGACATGCCGCACGGCTTGAAGCGGACCTGGAAACGACTTCATGTGGAGTGGCCTCATGGTGGGTGGCGTGGACTGGCGCTTCATGGCACGAAGCGCAGGTCGTCGAAGTAGAAGTAGCCTGCCACGGCACCTGGCGCGCCGAAGTTGGGGAACACCGACACCTTGGTGAAGGTGCTGGCCAGGTTGAGCGGTGCCGTGGCCTGGTTGGGGTCGCCGTTGTTGAAGGCGGCATTGCCAAAGTTGAAACTCAGCGTCTGCCAGGCGTTTGCCACTGTCGTGGTGGCGTCGGTTTCGCAGGTCTTGGTGACGTCGGTGGCGTCCTCAACCTTCAGGCGGATCTTCATGCCCGCTGCCGGCGCCCACACCCGCAACGTCATGGTCTTGGCGCTGGCCGTAAACGGGATCCTCGCGATCGAAAAATTGGCGCCCGTGGACATCGTGGTGCCGGCCCACTGCTCGGCACCGGCCAGCTTGCTGGACCGGAGCACGCGGCCGTCGCCGTTGACGGGCCCCAGCACGATGCTGGACGCGGTACCCCCAAAGTCTGTGTTCAGGTAATTCAACGACGGGTCGTCGAAGGTCATTGACGTGAAGAACGGCCCATTGACCACCGGGTCGGGCACCGGTGCCGGCGCGCCAGTGGCTGCGTCAAAGGCGATGCTGCCGCCCATGTCCAGCCCGTTCGGGTACAGGCCGGGGTTGGCTGTGTCGCTGTTGCCAGCGACAAACTGCATGTCGGCGCGCAGCATCTGGAAGTGCAACTCCGCCACCTTCGATTGCTTGAACGCCGCCAGGCTGTTGACGCTGCAACCGCTGACTGTGAAATCCGCCAAGCGCCTGGCATAGGCGCTGACGGCTGCGGCGGTGAGCGCCACCTTCACGTCGGCCACGCAATTCGGGCTCGCGGTGGACACCAGCCGCACCGTGGCACTGCAGCGGCCGGCGCAGTCGCCGTTGGTGCCCAGCTTGAAGGAGTAGGTGCTGGCCGCCGAGATGTCCCAGCCGCTGCCGCCATGTTTGATGTACATGCCGAAGTAGCCCTGCGCGGTGTCTGTGCTGCTGACGCCGTAGCCGCTTTGGATCTTTTCCTTGTAGTTGCCACCCCACCACCAGTTCATCGCGGGCGCGGCATAGAAGCCGGTTTCGTACTGCCCTGCTTGCGCCCTGCCCGTGAGCGGGTTGTAGGCCGACTGCGTGACCGCGCCCTGCGCGCTGACGAGGTACGGCTGCGCGATGTAGCTCAAGCCGGTGCTGCCAACGCCAGTGTTGTAGGCCTGTGCCGCGAAGGCGGTGCCGACGCTTGCGTTGGCCGCCGCGTCTGCAAAGGCAGCGGGAGGGATGTTGAGGTTGACGGTGCCCACCGTATTCGGCGCGGGCACGACCACCAGCGTGGCCAGCGTGCCGCTGAGCCGAGCGAAGGTGCCTTTGCTGCCACCGGTGACCACCAGGTCCTCGGTGGTGAAGGAAGACCCGACGTCTTCGCTGAAGGTGAAGGTGAAGGTGATGTCGCCGCTGGCTGTACTGCCGGCCGCACTGCTGCCGATGCTGACAGTCGGCGGCGTGGTGTCGGCCGTTGGCGCTGGCGGGGTCACAGCCGGTGGGGTTGCAACCGGCGCAGGCGCGGCGGGCGCTGACTCGCCGCCACCGCCACCGCCGCAGCCAGTGGCAGACAGGGTCAAGACGGCCATGACGGCCAATGCGGCCAGCCTCAGCGACAGGCAAATCGGCGCAAGGCGCTGGCGGCTTGGGAGCATGGTTCGGGTTCCGGTTGGGTCAGCGGGGCAGCCAATCAGCAGGGTCGGAGCGTGCCGCGCGCCACCCCGCTTTCAAAGGCTGCACAGCAGGACGTGGCGCGCTGCAGCACGCGCATCAGCACCTCTGCCCAGGCCTTTGCCGCTTTATTATGAAAGCGCTTTCAGACACACACACCCATGGTTTTCCCGGTGCATGCCGGGGCGCCCGCCAGTTGGCACTGGCCACTGGCCACCTGAAGCGCCGGCTTGCGCCAGCAAGCGTCACGCACGGCAGTTGGCGGCACCCGCACGGGGCCCGAGTCCGGGCAGTGACAAACCCTCGCCACGAACTTTTTGTGGCGACGCCCGGGGCGCAAACCGATTGACGACGGCTCGCGGCTCGATTACTGTCCATGGCGTTATGAAAGCGCTTTCAGAAATCGCTTTCACAACTTTACCCGTCGGCGCGCCGAGCCGCCTGCACGCAAATGCATGAGGACTACCGCCCACTCAACTTCAATCATCCCAAGGAAGAGACATGTCGAACTTCAAGAAGACTCTCGTCACCAGCCTGAGTGCCGCCTGCGTGTTGGGCTTTGCAGCCCACGCCGCGCAGGCCGTCACGGTCAACGGTTTCGCCAATGGCGGCTTCGAGAACTCCACGGGTATCAACCCGCTGCCGCCAGGCGGCGTCACTTCGTTCGCGGCCAACTGGTTGTCAGCACCTACCGGCTTCCCGGTCACGTTGTCAAGTGACGCCCGCACGGGCGCGTACGCGGCCCTGCTGAGTGTGGCCACCGGCTTTGGTGGCGCCACGATGTTCCAGAACTCGATGGACCACGGTCAGCTGCCCGCGTTGACCGCAGGCGACGCGCCAATGCTCAGCTTCTGGGCCAAGGGTGACGCCAGCACCACCGGCAACGTCGGCTTCAATCTGCGCTACCTGGACGGCGTGGGCAACATCCTGAGCAACCAGTCGGGCAACCAGTTCCAGAACGCCATCAACGCCAACAGCTGGACCCAGATCACGCTGCAAGGCAACGTCGTGCCCGCCGGTGCTGTGGCTGCCTTTCTGGAGATGACCACCGCCGTGGGCCCGATCCTCGACGGCCGCCCGAACGCGGTGCTGATCGACGACTTGTACTTCGGCGTCACGGCCGTCCCGGAGCCTGGCACCTACGCCCTGCTGCTGGCCGGCCTGGCGGGCATCGGCACCCTGGTGCGCCGCCGCCAAGCCTGAAAGCGGGAACGCCGCGTCCCTGGTTGCCTGGCGTGCCTCGGCCGCTCGTCAACGGGGCGCGGCACATGTGCAGGTATGGAACGCGCCGCGCCCTGGCGGCCATGAAGGAATCCAGACATGTTGAACAGCACAACACGGCGCGCAGCCACCGCAGTGGCCGCGTGGCTGCTGGGGCTGGGGCTGGCCCCGGGTGCCCAAGCAGCCACGCTGGAGATGCGCGTGGATGGCGGCTTTGTCACCGGCACCTTGATCGGCCTGCGGGCTGGGGAATCGCTGTCCTTCGAGGCCAGCGGCTCCTTTGCCAGTGGCGGCGGCGCACTGGTGAGCTTGACCACAGACGCTGTGGTGGGCTTGTCTGGCCGCTTGCTGCTGCGCACCCCGGCGCAGTTCGATCCGGCGGCCCCGGCAAGCTGGGAACAGTATGCGGTGTCGGGCGTCTTCGGTCTCGGCGCCAGCGCTGCGATCGACCTCAACGTCGTGGCCGCGCCGGGCCCGTATCGCAGGTCCATGCTCATCGCCAACGGCACCTTGCTGCAAAGCGTCGATGTGCTGGGCGCGGCAGTCACAGCGGTGCCGGAACCCACCACCTGGGCCTTGATGCTGGCAGGGTTGGCGGGGCTGAACGGACTGGTTCGCCGGAGCCAGCGGACGCGTGGACGCCAGCACGCTGGTGTCCCCAAGCCCGATGACCGCGCCCGATGCCGGGCCAGCGCGGGAAAACACCGGGCAGACAACGGTTGACCCGGGGGCCCGCCGTCCCCTATCGTGTGAAAGCGCTTTCAGGAAGTCTCATGTCAAATCTCCAGCCCTGCCCGCCGCCCTGCCAACCCGCCCGACGCGACACCTCTGGCCGCACCAGCGCCCGATGTCAAGGCGCCCGGCGCGACGCAGCACGGCACACCACCGTCGCGCACTGGCTGCACCGCAGCCTGCTGGTCACGGGCCTGCTGGCGGCACTGCCGGCGGCCGCCATCGACTTCGGGCCTTTCTCGCTGAATGGCTTCGCCAAAGCGGAAGTGCAGCGCGGCACCAACATCTGCACCGACTGCCAGCGCGAAGCCGGTGAAAACCGCCAGCGCCAGTGGGCTGACGACATCGTCTATGGCAAACGCTTCGGCACCGAGACCACCCACGTCACGCTGGTGCAGCCCTACATCGGCGTCAAGCAGGACGTGGGTGCCGGCTTCAAGGTCTTCGGCCTGTGGAGCCAGCGCTGGCGCGACGGCAAAGTGGACCTGCCCGGCTGGCTGTACGAGCGCAACGTGGGCATCAGCCATGAGGACTACGGCAGCCTGCGCATCGGCAGCATGACCACTCGCGGCTGGAGCGTGGCCGACTATCCCTACGGCACCAACATCGGCCTGTCCGACGCCTGGGGCAGCAGCGGCGCCGGCTACGGTTTGCTGAGCAACGCGGTGCGCTACATGAGCCGCAAGCTCGACGTGCTGGAAGGCGACCTGGTGCTTGAAGCCACCTATGACAAAGGCAAGAGCGGCTGGAAGAAAAACAAGCCGAGCTTCGTCGAAATCTACGGCCAGTTCGTCAAGGGCGACCTGGTGGTCGATGCGATGTACCAACTGGCCCGCAACGGTGAACCGGTGGCCTGGGGCCACGCGCCATTCGGCGGCCTGACGCCTTTCCCGGCCGACGACAGCAAGCTCGGCAGCTCGGGCCAGAGCATGGCCATGGCGATGGCGCGTTACCAGGTTGACTCGAAGATTGAAGTCTCTGGCGGCATCCGCTTCAACCGCTGGAGCGGCGCGTATGCGGTGCAGACCACCACTGGCCCACTCGGCCAGTGGAACAACATGTTCAACGTCGATTGGGGCGGCACGCGCGACGGCGTGCCCAACCCGGGCTACGCAGCGCGCTCGACGGACCTGATGCTGGGCCTGCGCTACCGCATGGGTGCGTGGACCGGCTCCACCGGCATGGTGCACCTGGGCAAGGCCAGCACCGACAACCCCAGTGAACGCGGCCAGAGCAACACGCTCACCATCAACACGCTGGGCCTGAGCTACAGCTTCGGCAACGGCTTGCAGGCATATGGCCTGGCGGGCATGGTGAACTACGGCCGCAAGGGTCTGGCGCCGCTGTCCATGCCCGCCCACAACGCGTTCACCAACGTCGATTCGCGCGTGGCAACACGCGGCAACTGGTTCGGCGCCGGCGCCGTTTACTCGTTCTGAAGGCTGCGCTCACATGAACATCCCCTCGTTCCGCAGCCTTGCGCTGCCCTTCGTGGTGCTGACACTCAGCCTCGTGGCCTGCGGCGGCGACAGCGGCGGCTATACGCCGTCGCCAGTCTCCGTCACCGACCGCCGGCCGCTGTCCACCGCCTTCACCACGCGCACTGCAGTCAGCTACTCGCCCTACCGCAGCGCCACCAGTGAGTCCGACCTTGGCCGCGAAGTCATCACTGCGGCCAACGTGCGGCAAGACCTGCTGCTGATCCGTGCCGCCGGCATCGGCATGGTGCGGCTCTTCAGCAGCCGGGCCTTTGCGCAGACCGTGCTGACGGTCATCCGTGACGACAACCTCGACATCAAGGTCATGCTCGGCGCCTACGTCAACCCGGTGGGCAGTGGCGCCAATGCAGCAGCGAACGAGGCCGACAACCAG
>JANNGN010000598.1:0-7004 GCA_031403895.1 Rubrivivax sp.
CGCGGCTGGCGGTGCCCATCACCACGCTCAGCAGGCGCCGCTTGCCGGCCGGGGTGTCGCGCACCGCGCTGGTCACCAGGCAATAGCCGGCGGCTTCGGTGTAGCCGGTCTTCATGCCGTCCACCGTGGGGTCTCGCCCCAGCAGCATGTTGCGGTTGTCCTGCTTGATGTTGTTGTAGGTGTACTGGCGCATCGAGTACAGCGGGTAGAAGTCGGGGTGGTCGTTGACGATGTGTGCGGCCACGGTTGCCACGTCTCGCGCGCTGCTGTAGTGGCCCGCTTCGGACAGGCCCGCCACGTTCTTGAACTGCGTGTTCTTCAGGCCCCAGGCCAGCGCCTGGCGGTTCATCTGCGCCACGAAGACTTCGACCGTGCCGCCCACGGCTTCGGCCAAAACGATGGCCGCGTCGTTGCCGCTTTGCACGATCAGGCCGCGCAGCAGTTCAGCCACGGTGGGGGTCATCAAGGTGTCGATGAACATCAGCGAGCCGCCGCCTTTGCGCTCGTCCCAGGCGCGCTTGGACACCGGCAGCGTCTGCGTGAGCACAAGCTTCTTGTCGCGCACGGCGTTGAAGACTAAGTAAGCGGTCATCAGCTTGGTCAGCGACGCCGGGTCGGCCTGCGCGTCAGCCTCACGCTCGGCCAGCACCTGATTGCTGGCGAGGTCGATCAAGTAATACTGGCGCGCGGCAATCTCGGGCGGTTGCGGCGTCTGCGCAAAAGTGGTGGCGGCGAACGCGAGCAGGCAACAAGCAAGGATTGATTTCATGGGAGATGGGATATCAAGCGAACATCAGGCGTCGCTGCGTGAAAGCCACGCAGCGACAACGATCTGTTTGAGCACGGACAATTGGCCGTGGAAGAAGTGGCCGGCGCCGGGCAGCACGGTCACGGGCAAGGCTTGCGGACGGGCCCAATCGAAGACATCGGACAGCGCCACGACGTCGTCCACTTCGCCGTGGATGACGAGTGTGTCGGCGGGCACAGCGGCCACGTCAAAGCGCTTCACCGCCGGGCCGACGAGCACGACGCGTTCTGCGCCTTGACCCGCTGCGGCCAGGCGCAGCGCGGCTTGCGACGCGACATAGCCGCCGAAGGAAAAACCGGCCAGCACCAGTGACTGTCCGCCCTGGTTCTGGGCGGCCCTGTGCGCGGCTGTCTGGAAGGAAACCACGGCCAGCGCGTCGTCGATCTCGCCCCGGCCTTCGTCCCACGCGCCTTGCGACGCGCCTATGCCACGGAAGTTGAAACGCACGCTGGTGTAACCCAGTTGCACGAAGGCACGCGCCAAAGTCTGCACGACCTTGTTGTCCATCGTGCCGCCGTGTTGTGGGTGCGGGTGGCACAGCACGGCCAGGCCGCGCGGCGTGCCGGCTGCGGGCTGGTCGATGGCACATTCGATGGCACCGGCCGGGCCGGCGATGGTGCTGCGCTGGGTGGAAGAATTCATCGCCCCAGTCAGCGGCCGACTTCAGACGCCAACAGCAGCCGCTTCACCACGGTGCCCTTCTTTAAGTGGCTGTCAACGATCTCGTCGATGTCGTGCTTATCGACAAAGGTGTACCAGGTCTCTTCGGGATAAACCACGGCCACCGGCCCGCCGGCGCAGCGGTCCAGGCAGCCGGACTTGTTGACGCGCACACCGCCGGGGCCGGCCAGGCCTTCGGCCTTGACGCGCGACTTGCAGTGATCGAAGGCGGCCTGTGCGCCCTGGTTGGCGCAACAGGCCTCACCGTGGCGGCGTTCGTTGAGGCAGAAGAAAATATGGTGTTTGTAATAGCTCATCGACGCGATTGTAGGGAAGACCCTAGCGGCGCCCCGCCAACGGCGACCGTTGCGACAACCGCGACAGCATCCAGCCTATCGCCCCGAACGGCCACAACCAGCCGATCCATTGCGCCAGGCCATGAAAACGCACGAAGCGGCCCTGTTCCCAGGCCTGCAGGCTCTGCGCAAAGTAGGGGTTGGCTGGCGCTTGCGCCACGGTGGCCACCAGCCCCGTCAGCACCACCAGGCCGACACCGGCCACCAGTCGGCGCGGCAACGGCGTGCTCATGAGCGCGAGCACGGTGCCGACAACAAGGCCCGGCACCGTGCGCGGGCCGAGCCATGACGCCGCGTGCTGGGGGCCGAAGTTGAGCAGCGTGGACAGCGTCATGCCGGCCACCGCAAAGGCCAGCGCGCCCAGCGCCATCACCACCCTGCGCCAGCCAGGTGCCACCACCGAAAACGCTATCAGGCAGGGCGCCAGCAGGCCCAGCGCCACGATCAAGGTTTCGGTGATCGGCCGCAGCGGCGTGGCCGCGACGGCGGGTGCCGTCAGCAGTTGCAGCGCCGGCTCGGCCCAGGGCACGCCCTGCAGTGCCAGCAGCAGCCATTCGCGCAGGCGTTCGCCCACCTGCCCCAGACCCAGCGGCACCGGTGCCGGGAACAGCAGGCCGGCGGGCCATAGCACCAGCAGCGCCAGCGCAAAGGCGGCGTCGCCAGAAAACCAGCGTGTACGCAGGGTGTTCCAGCGGTCAACCCAGCCCGCTGCATGCACGGCCAGCGCCAGCAACCCGCCCCCCAGTGCGCCGGCCACATTCATCACGAAATCTTCGCGCGCGGGCACGCGGCCAGGCACGAACTGCTGCAGCACTTCGCAGCCGTATGACAGCAGCACGGCCCACACCAGGGCCAGGCCCACCGCAGGCCCGGCGCGCCAGCCGCTGCGCTGCGCCGCCACCGCCAGCAGGCCACCGAGGGGCAGATAGCCGAGAAGGTTGGAACCGATGTCAAAGGTCGATTGATGCAGCGCGCTCGGCAACCTGGCCAGCGCCGCCAGCGGCTGCCCCGGCGGCCAGCGCCAACCCTCAAAAGGGTAGAGGCTGGCATACAGCACCAGCACCGCATACACGAGAGCCAGCCAGGTGGCTGAGCTGCGGTGCTGCGCGCCCTTCATGGCCGGGTCAGAAGGGCTTGACGACGACCAGCACCACGATCGCTGCGAACAACAAAACCGAGGCTTCGTTGAAGACGCGGAACCAACGCTGGCTGCGCTTGTTGACCATCTGCTCGAAGCTGCGCAGCAACGTGCGGCAGACATGGTGGTAGCCGATCACGCCCACCACCAGCAGCAGCTTGGCGTGCATCCAGCCCTGGCCCTTGCCAACGCCGTAACCAAGCCAGAGCCAGACACCGAACAGCAGCGCCGCCACCATCAGCGCGCCTGAAAAGCGGTACAGCTTGCGCGCCATCAGCAGCAGCCGTTCACGTTCTGCATGGCTGTCAGCCGGCACCATCGCCAGGTTGACGAAGAGACGCGGCAGGTAGAACAGACCCGCGAACCAGCTCGCCACGAAGATGATGTGAAAGGCCTTGACCCAGAGGTATCCGCTGCTCATGCGCGGCATTATCGGGGGGCACTCAACCTGGCACTCGCGAGGCTCGAGGCCAAAGCCGGACGGCCAAAGCCCCGGCCAAACCCGGACGGCCAAAGCCCCGGCCAAACCCGGACGGCCAAAAAAAAGGCCCCGGCCAAAGCCGGGGCTGGTAAGCCTTATCGCTGTCATCACGCTAAGGCACCTGCTCAGGGAGGAAAAGCAGGGAACAACAGCCTCGCGGCTATCATTCACGTTCAACTTTAGCAGATCAGAAATCGCCCCGCCACGCAGGTTTGACCGCATAGCGGGGCCTCCTGGGGGCGAAACGAAAGCCCATCGTGCCCAGCCCGCCACCGTTCCCGCCTCCGTTTCCCATCAGCCGCCCAAGGCGCCTGCGCCGCGACGCCTTCACACGCGCACTCGTGCGTGAATCGCGGCTCGCGCCCGAGGACCTGATCCTGCCGGTGTTCCTGCTCGACGGGCAGGGGCTGGCGCAAGAGGTGGCGAGCATGCCGGGCGTGCAGCGTCGCAGCCTCGACGGCCTGTACGCGGTGGCCGAGCAGTGCCTGCAACTGGGCGTGCCGGTGATGGCGCTGTTCCCGGTCATCGACCCGGCGCTGAAGACACCCGACGGCCGCGAAGCCACCAACCCCGACGGCCTGGTGCCGCGTGCGCTGCAAGCGCTGAAGCAGCGCTTCCCGGAGCTGGGCCTGCTGACCGACGTGGCGCTCGACCCCTACACCAGCCACGGCCAGGACGGCTTGCTCGATGACACGGGCTACATCCTCAACGACGTGACCGTGGCGGTGCTGAAGCAGCAGGCGCTGCTGCACGCGCAGGCCGGCGTCGATATCGTGGCGCCCAGCGACATGATGGACGGGCGCATCGGCGCCATCCGCTCAGAGCTTGAATCGAACGGCGCGATCCACACCCGGATCATGGCCTACAGCGCCAAGTACGCCAGCGCCTTCTACGGCCCTTTTCGCGACGCCGTCGGCAGCAAGGGCAACCTGGGCAAGAGCGACAAGAAGGCCTATCAGATGGACCCCGGCAACAGCGACGAAGCGCTGCGCGAAGTGGCGCTCGACATTGCCGAAGGCGCCGACATGGTGATGGTCAAGCCCGGCATGCCGTACCTGGACATCGTGCGCCGCGTGAAGGACGAGTTCCGCATGCCGACCTTCGTCTATCAGGTCAGCGGTGAATACGCGATGCTGAAGGCGGCGGCCGCCAACGGCTGGCTCGACCATGACGCGGTGATGATGGAGTCACTGCTGGCTTTCAAGCGCGCGGGCGCCGACGGCGTGCTGAGTTACTTCGCACTCGACGCGGCGCGCCTGTTGCGCGCGGGCTGAAGTCAGCCGCGGCCGCGCATGCGCTACTTCCACATCAACGGCGAGCATTTCACCGAACTGCCCGCGTTGCCCGACACGCTGCCCGAAACCGGCTTTCTGTGGGTGGGCAGTGCGCGGCGTGAATTTGAAGTCGGTGCGCCCGAGTTGCAGAACCTGCTGCAGCGCTGGACCGGTGGCCAGCTTGTTGACCTGCATGTGTCTGACCTGCTGAACAACCAACTGCCGAGCCACTTCGACTACACCTCGTGGTACGACCTGATGGTCTTCCGCCGCCTGGCACCTGGTGCCGGCAGCGAAGACCTGTTCGTGGCCGACGCGCGCGGCACGGGCCTTGGAATGACAGTCAGCGCGCGCCAGGCGCTGCTGGCCATCGACACCAGCCCGGTGGGTTTTGCAGTCTTCGACCGGGTGCTCATCACCGTACACCCCGCCGACTGCGCCGTGCGCGAATACTTTGCCCAACGCCTGCTGACCCAGGCCACCGCCGCCGAAACGCGCGGCGCGGCGCGCATGCCGGCCAGCCCGGCCGATCTGATGCTGCGCATGATCAACCACATGGTCGATGGTTACCTGGACCTGCGGCGCCTGCTCACCAAACAACTGGGCTACCTGCAGCAAGAACTGCTGAACCCGCGCAGCCGCTTCAACGACTGGGCCATGCTGCTGGAATCGCGCAATGCATTGCATCTGCTGGAAGACGTCTGCGAAGACCAGCGCAGTGCCGTGCAGGAGTGGATCGACGCGCTGGATGAATGGCCCGCAGAAGCCAATTCACAGGCCCAACGCGACCGCGAACTGCTGCGCGTGCGCTCGCGCGATGTGCTTGAACACGTCGAGCGCGTGCTGACCCATGTGGGCCGTCTTGAGCGAAGTGCAGAAACCGCCGTGCAGATGCACTTTTCGGCGCTGGGCCACCGCACCAACAACATCATGCGCACGCTGACGGTGCTGACCGCGATCTTCCTGCCGCTGAACCTGATCACGGGTTTCTTCGGCATGAATTTCGACAGCCTGCCGCTTATTCACAGGAGCACCGGCGTGTGGTTTGCCTTTGCGTTGATGCTGGCGGTGGTGGTCGGGCTGTTGCTGCTGTTCAAGCGCAAGCGTTTCATCGGCGCGCGCGACGAAGGCGCTTGAGGACGCGCGGCTACAACTGCCGCTGTCGCGCTGCCCCTTACAACTGCCGCTGTCGCGCCAGGGGCGGGTTGCGCTCAAAGTAACGCCGGATGCCACTGGCCAGCGCCGCCACCAGCTCGGTGCGGAACGCGGGGTCGCGCAGCCGCGCTTCTTCTTCCGGGTTCGAGATGAACGCCGTCTCGACCAGGATGCTCGGGATGTCGGGCGCCTTCAGCACTGCGAAACCCGCCTGTTCGACCTGGCCCTTGTGCAGCCTGCCGACGCGGCCAATGCGCGACAGCACCTCGTTGCCGATCTTCAGGCTGTCCTTGATCTGCGCCGTGGTGCTCATGTCGAGCATCGCGCGCAGCACCTGCGGGTCGCGCACGCGCGCCACGTTGACGCCACCAACCTGGTCGGCCGAATTTTCGCGCTCGGCCATCCAGCGCGCGGCTGTGCTGCTGGCGCCCTTGCTGCTGAGCGCGAAGACGCTGGCGCCGCGGGCTTCGGGCTTGAAAAAGGCATCGGCGTGGATGCTGACGAAGAGGTCGGCCTGCACGCGCCGCGCCTTGCGCACGCGCTCGTGCAGCGGCACGAAGAAGTCGGCGTCGCGCGTCAGCATCACACGCATGCCGGGCACCGCGTTGAGCTTGTCGCGCAGCTGCAGCGCCAGCGCCAGCACCACGTCTTTTTCGCGCAGCCCCGTGGGCCCGACGGCGCCCGGGTCTTCGCCGCCGTGGCCGGGGTCGAGTGCGACGATGACGAGGCGATCCACGCGCCTTCGTTCTTCAGCCGTTGCGGGGGCGGGTGCAGGCGCCGGTGCCGGTGTGCCCAGCGGCAGCGCCGGCGGCTGTGCGATGGTCACAGGCGGCGCGGCCATTGCGCTGGCGGCCGATTGCGGTGCCGCTGCAACGGGCCTGTCGATGCGCGCAATGAGCTCGCCCAGCGCGTCCTGCACGGCCTGCGAGGCCCGTTGCTCGGCTGCCTCCTTGTCGCGGATCAGCGCCAGCAGCGGGTCGGCCTCTTGCACCGGGAAGAGGTCAAACACGAGCCGATGCCTGTACGCCGCCACCGGCGCCAGTGTGAACTGCTCGGGCCGCACCGGCTGCTTGAGGTCGAACACCAGGCGCACCACGCGCGGCTGGAACTGGCCCACCCGCACGCCGCTGAT
>JANNGN010000599.1:0-5105 GCA_031403895.1 Rubrivivax sp.
CCGGCAAACCAGGCTTGTTCGAGCGTGCCCTTCCAGCCTTCGGGCTTGCGCCACAGCGAAGGCGCGAAGGGTTTGCGCCGTTCGTCCAGCGCCACCGCGTGTACTGCATGTTCGATGCGGGGGTTCAAGTCCACGTCGTGGTACTGGTAGCGCTCGCGGTTGAACAACTGGCCCAGCAGGCCCGGCGCGCCGAGCGAACCCACGGTGTCCCAGACACCGATGAACTTGATGGGTGGGCAGTCGCGCGTGCGCTGGATGCGGCTCTTGCCCTGTTCGTTCAGGAAGATGCGGTTCCAGTCCGTCGTGTGCTGTGCAATGTTTTTTTCATAGCACTGGTACATCTCGGGCACGTAGTAGTCGTCGCGCTTGCGCACCAGGCCATAGCGGTGCATGAAGCCGGCGAGCGTGCGCACCGTGAAGGCACCGCGGCTGAAGCCGAAAAGGAACAGCTCATCGCCCGGCACATGGTTGTAGAGGATGAAGCGGTACAGCGCGCGGATGTTGCTTTCAATGCCCTTGCCAAAAGCGCCGCCAGTGAACTGGTCGAGCGGCCCGCCGGTGCCCACGCCGCTGTGGTAATAGACGATTTGGTCCACACCGTCGGCGCCTTCGGACTGCACGGCGCGCGCGATCTTGGTCACGTTGGTGGGCCGGCGTTTGCCCGACTCTTTGTCGATCTGGTCGCTTTGGTTCCAGGTGCCGTCGGCACAGATGACGATGCGTTTCATGATCCGCTCCTGCTGGTTTTTTTGGATGCAGCAATGGTCGCACTCTGCAACGCAGCCTGCCACGCGGGCAATGACCTATTCACGTCGATTGGCACTTGGCGCCGCCGGGTGGCGGTCCGATACTGCGGCGCTCACATCGCCCAGGAGGCCCGACCATGATCCAGCTCGGTTGTTTCGATTCCAACGTCTCGGACACGGCATGCAACGCCTACCAGGCCGAGGTGCAGCGCCTGACGCAACTGCCGCTGACGAGCGTCAAACCCGGCATCGACAAGTTCGAAAAGCGCCGCCTGGTGCCCGAGGCCGGCGCCATGAGCGTGCTGCAGATCCAGCAGGCGCTGCAGCAGTGCGGCTTTTTCCCCGGCGGCAAGGGCGACGGTATCTTTGGCTACCGCACGCAGTCGGCGGTGCGCCTGTTCCAGGAGTACCTGCGCACCGCGGAAGGCGTGGACTGGACGCCCGACGGCATCGCGGGCCCCCGCACCCAGGCCGAGCTGCAGCGTTGGCAGCAACAAGGCCTGGTGGTGCCGGCCTGGGCGAGTGCCATCGAAGCCTGGCGCACGGGCGCCACTGCGCCGGACAGCGAATACGCGCAGTGGCTGGCGCTGCTGCAGGCCGTGAAGCAGAAGTACCTGGCCGAGCCCAGCGCCGTGCTCAAGATGGTCAACACATTTGTCCGCCCCACCGACACGCAGAAAGTGGCGCAGTGGGACTACGACAACCCGGCGCAGATGCACCTGGTGGGCATCAGCCGCCAGCAGTTCAAGGGCTTGTCCGACGACATTTTCCTGCTGCTGATCAAGGGCCTGGTGTTCAAGTTCCAGGGCTCCACCGAACCCGGCGCGACCGACAACCCCGGCGGCCCGCCCTTCCTGGTGCCCGGCCAGCACGACTACCGCTTCGGCTGGCACAAAAGCACCTACCTCGCGCTGCGCCCACGCAGCAGCGGCGTGATGGTGGTGCGCTCAAACCGGCTCGATGCGCCGCTGGCCGAACGCTGGTCCGGCAAACCGCCCGAGACGGCGGGCGACATCAACATCCACTGGGGCGGCCTGGGTCTGAAAGGCGCCGTCAACTCCTGGAGCCTGGGCTGCCAGATCATCACGGGCGGCCTGTACCTGGGTGCCGACGGCAAGATCGTGAACTGCCAGAAGTTTGCCGCCGTGAGCTCGAAAGACCCGACCGAGCGCAGCGACAAGACGCGCGGCGCCTACAACGTGCTGCTCGACCTGGTGACGGCGCTGGGCAGCGACCTGCCGGGCAACGTGGTGAAGTACACGCTGCTGCTCGAGTCCGACCTGGCCATGGCGCCAGCCTTGCAGCAGCGCCTGGAAGCGGACCGCACCCGCGTGATGGGCGGCGTGGGTTGATGCAGCGCGCGCCGGGCTGAATCAGCCGCTCAGCCCAGCGCCCGCACCTTGGCCTGCAGCGCTTCGATCAGCGCCTTGTCGATGCGCTCGCCGCCGGCCATGCCTTGGGTTTCACGGAACTTGACCACTGCGGCGCGGCTCTTCTTGCCATAGACGCCGTCCACGTCGAGTGTCTCGCCCAGGTAGCAGAGGTAGAGCTGGGCGCGGCGCAGTTCGATGTCGGGCACCATATCGGCGCTGCTGAACTTCAGGTACTCGCCCTGCAGCCGCGCGTCGTACTTGTTCTTGGCGTAGTTGCTGCCGTTGTAAACCCGCGCCACACGGGCCCAGTCGTGCGCTGCCAGTGGTGCCACCAGGTTGTTGGCCTTCAGGTAGCCGGCCACGGCCTTGAGCTGCATGTCTTCGGAGGCCTGCATATCGGCCACCATGCTTTCCACGTCGGGCCAGCCGACCATGGCGTGGTTGAAGCCCATCACCTGGCCGGCGCCCCAGGACGCTGACTTGAGGGCGGCCGTGCGGTCCAGCTTGATGGCCTTTTCAAGCCGCGCGTATTCCTTGCCCATGAAGGCGTAACCCCCCGCGCTCGGGTTGCTGATGTCGGGGTTGGCGGCTGAAAAGCGGCCGCCGGTGAGCTTGTGGAACCAGTGCCGCTCAAAAAGGATCACGGGCCGGCGGTCAGACAGGAAGCCGCAGGTCTTGGATTCCACCGCCAGCAGCGCCACGAATTCGGGCACGCCCACACCCAAGTCATCCACCACGGCAGCGAAGCCTTGACGGGTGAGGGGTTCTGCGGCACCTGCAAACTTTGCCATGGCCTGTCTCCTGCGGGTTATGTTGTCGGGCCCTGATGTTGCGGGGCACCGCCTGCCACGTCAAGCCACGCGCCCGAACCACCACACCGAAAGCCCCGCAGCCAGTACCGACAGCAATGCACCCAGCGCCGCGAAAAGCCCGCTGATCTCGGTTTCCTTGCGTTCGGTGACCATGCGCGAGCTGAGCGACTCATAGACCTTCTTCAGGTCGTCAGCCGTGCCGGCGTAGAAGTACTCGCCGTGGGTCAGGATCGAGATGTTCTTCAGCGTCTCTTCGTCCAGCCGCACGCGCATGCTCCAGCCTTCGAAGCCGATGGTTTCGCCGCTGGTGGTGCCGATGCCCACGGTATAGACGCGGATGCCACGCTCGGCCGCCATCTTGGCCGCGTCCAGCGGGTCTGGCCCCGTGGTGCGCTGGCCGTCGGTGAGCATGATCACGGCGGCCGAAGTGTAGGAGCCCGGTGGTACAGGGGTGAAGGCTGGCTTGTCGGGTTTCTTGATGTCCTTCGACGAGCCGCCGGGGAAGTTGCGCTGCCCGGTGACGTGCTGGATCTCGATGCCGTGGTCAGGGAACAGCGTGGCCAGGCTCAGGATGATGCCGCTGCCGGTGGCGGTGCCGCGCTGCAGCTGAAAGCGGTCGATCGCGGCAATCACGTCGTCACGGCTGGTGGTGGGCGCCTGCACCACGGCGGCGGTGCCGGCGAAGGACACCACGCCCACCCTCACTTCGCGCGGCAGGTTGTTGACGAAGGCCTTGGCTGCCACCTGCGACGCCACCAGCCGGTTTGGCTTGACGTCTTCGGCGCGCATGCTGCCCGACACGTCCCTCGCCAGCATGATGGTGCGCTCAGCCAGCGGCAGCGTGATGGTGGCGGTGGGCCGTGCGGCGGCAAAGAGGCCCGCCGCAATCGCCAGCAGCATCAAGGCCGGCGGCACATGCCGCCGCCAGCCCGGGCCTTTGCCCAGCGCCAGCTTGGCCACCTGCACGCTGGCCAGGCGCACCGTGGTCTTGCGCTTCTTGCGCAACAGCCAGACATACAGCAGCGGCAGCAACGGCAGCAGCACCAGCAGCCAGAGCAGGGAAGGCCAGATGAATCGCATGCAGACCTCAGACAGACAGGGTTGCGGCTGCGGCCGGGGTGCCGATCGGCAGCGCGCGTTTCAAGGGCGCCGGCGCACGCTGCGGCGACTTCAGCCGCGCGCGCTGGCGGCGCAGGTCCGACAGGCGCAGCAGCGCCTGCAGCAAATCGTCGTCGGTGGCGAGTTCCACCACATCGGCACCCGACCGCGCGAGGCCGTCGATGAGCGCTTCTTCCTGCTGCTCGGCAATCGCCGCATAACGTTCACGAAACGCGGGGTCGGACGCGTCGATGAAGAGCTGCTCGCCGGTCTCTGCATCTTCCACCGTCACCAGGCCCACGTCGGGCAGCGCCATTTCCATCGGGTCCCACAGCCGCACCGCCACCACTTCATGGCGGCGCGACAGGCGGGCCAGCGCGTCCTGCCAGCCGGGCAGGCTGATGAAGTCGGAGACGACGAAGACCAGCGAGCGGCGCGTCATCACGCCGTCGGCCGTGCGCAGCAAGTCGGTCAGCGACGTGGCCTGGCGCGGCTGGCCCTTGGCTGGCGCTGAACGCGGCGCGCGCATGCGCTGCAGCAGGTCGAGCACATGCGTGCGCGAACTGCGCGGCGGCAACACGGTATCGACCTGGCTGCCGTACAGCAGTGCGCCGACACGGTTGCCGTGGCGCGTGATCACGCGTGCCAGCGTGGCCACGAAGCCGGTGGACACCGCCAGCTTGGTGACGTCGGCAGAACCGAAATCCACGCTGCCCGACAGGTCGAGCAGGAACCAGGCGGTGAGGTCGCGGTCTTCCAGGTACTGCCGCACGTAGGGCGTCTGCAGCCGCGCGGTGACGTTCCAGTCGATGTGGCGCACGTCGTCGTGGTGCTGGTATTCGCGCAGGTCGGCAAGGTCAACACCGCCGCCGCGGAAGAGCGTGCGGTAGTCGCCTTGCAGCAGGCCGTCCAGGCGGCGGATGACCGTCCACTCCAGGCGGCGCAGCAAGCCGTCTGGGCTGTTTTGGGCGGGGATCGGCTCGGCCACGTCAGCAATGTCTGGCTCAGGTCACAGGGTGCGCCAAAGGCTTGTCCGGCGGCGCAATCTTCTTCAGCACCCGCTGCACCAGCGCATC
>JANNGN010000600.1:0-1824 GCA_031403895.1 Rubrivivax sp.
CTGGCCGAGATCAAACGTCTGGCGGAAAGGCTGACCACCATCCCCGGCACCTTCAAGGTCCACCAGCTTGTCGAGAAGGTCATCGCCGACCGCGCCGCGATGGGCCGTGGCGAGATCAATGTGGACTGGGGCATGGGCGAAACGCTGGCCTACGCCTCGCTGGTGGCCAGTGGTTACGCCGTGCGCCTGAGCGGCGAAGACTGCGGGCGGGGAACCTTCACCCACCGCCACGCCGTGTTGCACGACCAGAACCGCGAGAAGTGGGACACCGGCACCTACGTGCCGCTTGAAAACGTGGCCGACGGCCAGGCGCCATTCACAGTCATCGACTCGCTGCTGTCTGAAGAAGCGGTGCTGGGTTTCGAGTACGGCTACAGCAGCGCAGAGCCCAACACGCTGACGATCTGGGAGGCGCAGTTCGGCGACTTTGTCAACGGCGCGCAGGTCGTGATCGACCAGTTCATCGCCAGCGGCGAAGTGAAATGGGGCCGGGTCAATGGCCTCACGCTGATGCTGCCGCACGGCTATGAAGGGCAGGGGCCTGAGCACAGCAGCGCAAGGCTTGAGCGCTTCATGCAGTTGGCCGCCGACAACAACATGCAGATCGTGCAGCCGACCTCGGCAAGCCAGATCTTCCACCTGCTGCGCCGGCAGATGGTGCGGCAGTTCAGGAAGCCGCTGATCATCTTCACGCCGAAGTCGCTGCTGCGCGCGAAGGACGCGACTTCGCCGCTGTCGGAGTTCACCAAGAACGACTTCCGCACCGTCATCGGACCCGCGCGTTCTGAGATCGAAGGCGACAAGGTCAAACGCGTGATCTGCTGTTCGGGCAAAGTGGCCTACGACCTCATCAAGAAACGCGATGAGAAGAAGGCCTGGGACGTGGCCATCATCCGCGTCGAGCAGCTTTATCCGTTCCCGCACAAGGCCTTCGCGGCCGAGATGAAACGCTTTCCGAATGCCACAGACGTGGTGTGGTGCCAGGACGAGCCGCAGAACCAGGGCGCCTGGTTCTTCGTGCAGCACTACGTTCACGAGAACATGCTCGATGGGCAGAAGCTCGGGTATGCGGGGCGGCCGGCTTCGGCGTCGCCTGCGGTGGGCTATTCGCACCTGCACCAGGAACAGCAGAAGGCGCTGCTGGAGCAGGCATTCGGCAAGCTCAAGGGCTACGTTCTCTCCAAATAACGATACGCCGGACGGGGTACCGCCGGCGTATCCCCCGCGCGATCGAACGGACGCCTGCGGCGCCGCTCATCTTGCGGGTTTTGCTCTAACAAACGTTGAGAAGATCATGGCAATCGTTGATGTGAAGGTTCCGCAACTGTCCGAGTCGGTGGCTGAGGCCACGCTGTTGTTGTGGAAAAAGAAGCCCGGTGAGGCGGTGGCGCTGGATGAGATATTGGTCGAAATTGAAACCGACAAGGTGGTGCTGGAAGTGCCGGCGCCGGCTGCGGGCATCCTGGCCCAACTGGTCAAGAATGATGGTGAGATGTGCGTGGCCGAAGAGGTCATTGCGCGCATCGACACCGAGGGCAAGGCCGCCGTCAGCCCGCTGGAAGTGCGCGAGCTGCCTGCTGCGGCTGTCGCCGCCTCGGCACCGGCGGGCAAGGGCGATATCGCGATGCCGGCCGCCGCCAAGATCATGGCCGACCACAACCTGGCTGCGGGCTCGGTGCCAGGCACTGGCAAAGATGGCCGCGTGATCAAGGGTGATGTGCTGGGCGCACTGGCCGCGCCTGCACCCACCGCCAAGGCGCCGGCTGCACCCGCACCGCGCGCTGCCGCTCCGGCGGCTCAGCTGCTGCCCAGTGTCGCTGCGCC
>JANNGN010000601.1:0-3551 GCA_031403895.1 Rubrivivax sp.
TCGAAGCCCTGGCGATTGCCGATGAACTGGATTCGGCACGCGGCCGGCTGACCGTGCTCGAGGTCTGCGCCGGCCTGGCCTGCGTGCAGGGTGCCTGGGCCCAGGCGCTGCGCTGGGACGCAGCCGCCACGCACCACCTGGCGGCCCTGGGGCGCCAGCGGGACGCCACCGACCAGGCCTTCCTGACCCCCTGGCGCGACCGCGCGTGCGCCGTGCTGGGCCCGTCGGAGGCGGCAGTCGCGCAGGCGCAGGGCGCTGACTTGCCGCTCGCCCTGGCCCTGGACCAGGCGCGTCAGTCGCTGCACGCGTTGCGGTCGCTGGTTGGGGCCGGCTGAGCGCGGCCAGGCCACGCCCACCTGCCCACGGTCCCACACGCCTACACGCCTACAAGCGCAGCCCGCGCAGCCCGCTCAGCCCTGCATCGCTTCGAGCTGCTCGCGCAACTGCATGGTCTGCTGGTTCCAGTACGCGGCGGTGCCGAAAAACGGAAAGTTCAGCGGGAATGTCGGGTCGCCAAAGCGCGCCGCCAGCCAGGCGCTGTGGCGCACCATGCGCAGCGTGCGCAGGGGTTCGATGAGCCGCCGTTCGCGGTCGTCGAAGTCGCAGAACTGTTCATAGCCTGCAAGCAGGTGGTTGAGCTGCTGCGCCATCGTCGCGTGGTCGCCCGAGATCAGCATCCACAGGTCCTGCACCGCCGGGCCCTGCATCGCGTCGTCCAGGTCCACGACATGCGGCGCGCCGTCGCGCCACAGCACGTTGCCCAGGTGGCAGTCGCCGTGCAGGCGCAGCGTGGCCAGCGGCGCCGGGCCGCCGAAGTTGGCGTCGAAGGCGGCTTCCACGGCGTCGAGTGCCAGGCCGCAGGCCTGTTGCCACGCCGCGCGTTCGGTGTCGGGCACGAAGCCGCCTTCCAGCAGCAGCTTCAGCGCCTGGCGGCCATCGACGTGGGCGTTCAGGTGGTGGCGCTGCGCAAAAGCGCGGCGCTTGCCCACCACGTGCAGGCGGCCAATGAAACGGCCCAACTGGCGCAGCGCGGCAGGGTCTTCAAGTTCGGGCTCGCGGCCGGCGCAGCGCAGCGCCACCGTGTAGCGGTGCAGGCCTGCGGGCGTTTGGCGGCAGGCCAGTGTGGGCGGCTGGCCGTGCAGCACACAGCCCGCGTCGGGGTGGTCGAGGCGCAGCACCAGCGGCGGCACCACCGGCACTTCGGCGTCAGCCAGCTCCAGCGCGAAGGCATGCTCTTCGACGATCTGCGCGTCGCTCCAGCGCCCGGGGCGGTAGAACTTGGCCACCACCGCCGGGTTGCCATGCAGGGCGTCTTCCAGGAAGACCTGGAAGACGCGGTTTTCATACGAGTTCAGCTGCAGGATGCGGCCATCGCCGCGCAGGCCCACGGCGTCCAGGCAAGCCAGCACCTGCTGCGGGTCGAGGTTGCTGAAGTTCATGGCGGCGGGCAGCGCGCCAGCGGTGTTCAATGCCGCAGCGTCGATGGCCGGTTCTCGACCACGATGCCGGCGGCTTCGTCGCCACGCGGCGGCAGTTCACGCACCACCAGGCCACTTTTCAGCGAACCAAAGCCGCTGACCAGGCCGCCTTCCATGCGCCCGTCGGCGCCGAAGAAGGAATCCTGCAGGAAGCCTGAATCGGCCCACAGCGTGGTGCGTTCGCGGCGCTTGCTGGCCAGGGTGCTGGACAGATGGTCGCGCGCATCGACCATGGCCGGTGCCGCCTGCGGGCCGCGCGACGCCGGGCCCACTTGCGGCACCAGCAGCTGAAGTTCAGGCAGCGAGGGCAGGCGGTCGGGGCTGCAGCGAAGGTGGCGCACCTTGCACGCCGCCAGCACGGCCTGCTTGATCTGCAGGCTGCGCTGCGAACTGCTGCGGTCGGTCTCCAGGTCGATCGCCGCCAGCACCCTGCCGTTGCTGCTGCAAACGGCAAAGCTGACATGGTTGCTGCCCAGCAATTCATACCAGTAGCGCACCTCGCCCGGGTCGGTGGGCTGGCAAAAGCGCACCAGCGGCAGCTTGGACAGCAGGATGTGGTGCGGCAGCGCATCGCGCAGCTGGCGGTAAACGCGCCGCTCGTCGCTGCTGAAGACCGGGCGCGCGGTCAGCGTCCATGCGGTGGGCAGGGGCCGCTTTTTGCGCCGGCGCAACTGCAGCAGGCTCAGCGCTGCCGCCCCCAGCAAGAGGGCCAGCGAAAGCGAGGCAAGGATCCAGGGGAGAAGCTGCTGCATGGGGCGGGGTGCTGCCGTGTCGCGGTGCCCGGCCCGGGCTGCATGCACAGCGCGCGGTCCCAACACCTCGGAACATGTTACTGCCCGTAGCCGGGCTGCACATCCCGTGATCGTGTGGCCGGCTGTGCCCAGGGCACTGCGGACCGCGATGCCACTGAATTCCATCGTTTGGCTATCGGTCCAGGCCGCAGTGCCGGCCAGCCGAAGTCCAGCAGCTCAAGCAGGCTTGTCGGGCCCAGCTGGCCGTCAGCGGCGCCAGTCAGCTGCAGGGCGGTGGCGGTGCAGTGGCAGGGCATCCAGCCTGCGCGCCAGGTCATGACGGCGGTGGACAGGTTCGCCAGCGCGGCAGCGGGCTGGTGGCGCGGATGGCGCTGAGTCCGCACCCGCGCTGGCACAAGTCCTGCTAGCACACTGACTTGTACACCAGCAGGTGCACCACTTTGCCGCTCGACGAATCTTCACTTCTCACGGTTGACGATTGGCGCCACGCGGTGGCCCAAGGTGCTTCGGTGCGCGACCTGCTGCTGGCCCGCGTGCAGCGCTGCGCCAGCACGCCGGCCGCGCCAGCCTGGCTGCTGCGCCTGCAAGCCGATGCCCTGCTGCCGCGCCTGGACGCGCTGGACACACTGGCCGCCACCGCGCCCGACCGCGCCGCGCTGCTGCGCACGCACCCGCTCTTCGGCGTGCCCTTCGCGGTCAAGGACAACATCGACGTTCAGGGTTTACCCACCACCGCCGCCTGCCCCGCTTGGGCGCACGAAGCCGTCCACAGCGCCAGCGTGGTGCAGCGCCTGCTCGATGCCGGTGCAGTGCTGATGGGCAAGACCAACCTCGACCAGTTCGCCACCGGCCTCGTCGGCACGCGTTCGCCGTATGGCGCGCCGACCAGCACGCTGGCGCCTGGCCGTGTCAGCGGAGGCTCCAGTTCGGGCTCGGCGGTCGTGGTGTCGCGCGGCGAGGTGGCCTTTGCGCTGGGCACCGACACGGCGGGGTCGGGCCGCGTGCCGGCGGGCTTCAACCACATCGTCGGCTGCAAGCCCACGCCGGGGCGCGTCAGCACCAGCGGGGTGCTGCCGGCCTGCCGCAGCATCGACTGCGTGTCGGTGTTTGCGCTCACCGCCACCGACGCCGCCACCGTGCTGTCGGTGATCGAAGGTGCCGACGCAGCCGACGGATCCGACATCTACAGCCGCTTCGAACCGGGCCCTGCAGCACTGCCTTCACGCTTGCGCGTAGGCGTGCCGCGCGCGCCGCGCCTGGACGCCTCCATCGGCTACGACAGCGCCTGGGTGCAGGCACTCGGCCAGTTGGCCGCACTGGG
>JANNGN010000602.1:0-18590 GCA_031403895.1 Rubrivivax sp.
CATGCCTTCGCGCAGCGCCAGCTCGGTGACGACGCCGCTGGACGGCGCGGTCAGCGTCAGGCGCGGGCGCACCTCGCCCGCGCTTTCGACGCTGCTGATCTGCGCCTCGGTCATGCCCGCCAGGCGCATGCGCTGGCGTGCGGACGCCACCAGGTCGGCGTTGGCGCTGGATGGGCTCGTGGTGTTCACGACACGCCGCAGGCTCAGGTATTCCTCTTGCGCCGCCACCCAGTCCGGCACATACAAATCAGCCATTGCCTGGCCCTGCGCCACGCGGTCCAGCGTGGCGCGCACATGCAGTTTTTCAACGAAGCCGCGGGCGCGCGCCTGCAGCACCGCCTGGTCGCGTTCGTTCCAGGTGATGTTGCCCACTGCCGAGGTCTGCGGCTGCAGCACGCCTTCCACGACCTCGGTGGTGCGCACGCCCAGGTTCTGCTGGATGCGCGGGCTGACGCTGACCTTGCCCTGGTCTTCCGCCGCGCCGCCGCCATAGACCGGCACCAGCATCATGTCCATGAAGGGCGACTTGGCGGGCGCGTCGAAGCGTTTCCCCGGCACCATCGGGTCCTGGTAGTAGAGGATCGGCTTGCCGTTGGCGGGGTCCACCTGGCCGGCCTTCAGGCCCGCCGCGATGTGGCGGCGCGTGGCGGCTTCGCCGGCAGCGATGCTGCTGCTGGGGTCTTCGCTGGGCGCGCCTGCGCTCGGGGTGCCGGCCACGCCCATGCCCCGGTTCATGCCCAGTTGGTAGAGGCCGAAAGCGCCTGCGGCAGCGATCGCGGCGGCGAGTGCGGCCAGCGCCAGAGTTTTGGTTTTCATGGAATGTTCCTCGGTCCTGGGTTCATGCGCTTGGGCGCGATCACGGGCGCGACAAAGTGCGCGCGGCGCTGTCGTTGCCAGCGGGAAACAGATAGCTCAGCTGCGCCCACAGCCGGTCGGTTTCCAGCGCCAGCTTCAGCATCTCGACGCGCGTGTCGATCTCGGCCCGGCGTGCTTCCAGCACCGGCATCAGCGCGCCGCCACCGCCGCGATAGGCCGATGTCGCCGCGCGCGTGCGCTCGGCGGCCAGCGGCACGATTGATTCGTCGTAGCGAGCCAGGCGCAGGCGGTTGCTTTGCCAGGCCTGCAGCATCGCCAGCGTGGCAGCGACGCGGTCGCGCTTGGCGTCGCCGCGTTCTGCGCGCATCTGCTCGACGCTGGCCAGCCGGGCCGCCAGCTCGCGGTCCTGCCGGTTCTGTGGGTCCCATAACAAGGGCACCGACAGGCTCAGGAAGACGACGTCCGAATACCCCGGGCCGCGCTTGCCGACCGTGAGCCCCACGCTCCAGTCCGGCCGCTGGTTGGCCCGGGCCAGATCTGCCTCGGCTTGCGCCACGCCTTCCCGGCGCTGCATCAGCACGATTTCTGGGTGGTGCGCTAAACGGACTTCCAGCTCGCTGGCATTCAGCGGCACGGCGTCAGTGGCCGGCGGCCCGGCCAGCGGACGTTGGCCGTCGTCGCCGACCCAGCGCACCAGCAGCGTCAACGCGCTGGCCACCTGCAGATCGGCCTGGTCGATGCGGTCTTCGACCAGCACAACGGCCGAGCGCGCGGCGTACACATCGGCCTGCGATCCGCGGCCACCGCGGAAGGCGCCCTCTGCCGCGTCAACCTGCAGCCGGGCCTCGTCGCGCTGGGCGCGCAGCGCGTCGCGGATGAGTTCCTGGTGGTGGCGCTCAAGCCATGCGGCGGCGGTGTCGCGCTGCAAAGTGGACACCGCCAGCGCGCGGTTGGCCATGGCGCTGTCGGCTTCGCGTTCGAAGCGGGCCGAGCGCGCCTTGCGTTTGGCCTCGCCCGTGAGTTCTTGCGTCACGCCCACGGTGGTCATCGTGAAGTCGTCGCGCACCAGGCTGAAGCGGTTCGGGCCGTTGATGGGCAGCGCATCGACGCTGACCCGCAGCGAAGGGTCGGGCAACTGGCCGGCGGCCCGCGCCATCTCGCGCGCGCCCAGCGCGGCAGCGTCTTGCGCCACCACTTGCAGCGAGCGTTGCTGGGCGATCTGCAGCGCCTGCTCAAGCGTCAGTGCATCGGCGGCCTGCGCGGCGCGGCCCTGCACGGCGAGCGCAAGCGCCAGCAGAAGCGCCAACAGAGGCAGGTGCAACGAGGGGCGCGGCGCTGCGCGAAACAGCCTGCGGCGCGGGCTGCGCTGAGTGCGCGACGGCACGGCGGCGTGTGGTGCGATGGACATGGCATCTCCGGACATCGAACAGGCGGGTGGGCGGTGCGTGCTGTGCAGCAAGCGGGGCTTGCACGGCGACAACCGCGACCAGGGCGCAGGACGAATTCAGTTCGTCGGCGCCGGCTCTGTCAGGAGATCAGATTCGGAAACAGCAGTGCAGGATGGTGTGCGGCGGCGGCTGTGGCGGCGCGCTCGCGCTGCTGCGGTGCTGCGCGCGCCAGACCCCGGCCACCATCGACGCGTCGGCCGCAGCCGTGACGACAAAGAGGGCCACCAGCACCGGGGCTGCGACGCTGCTGGCGTGCCCCGGGTCCAGCGTCTGCGAAGCGCCCTTGCAGTGCTCCAGGCACAGGCCGGGCTGCGCGGGGTCCAGCGCCGGCCGCTCATCGCCTGCGTTTGCCGCAGCCGTGGCCATGGCGCAGGGCATGCCGGCCATCGAAGGCTCAGCGCTGCGTGTCGAGGCCATCGGGCAGGCATAGGCCGCTGAAGCGAGCTGCATGAACAGCAGCGACACGATCAACCATCCGGACCACCAGATGCGGGCTTTGCGGCAACGATGCACTTGCACGGGCGCGAGTATGCCGCGTTGGGCTGACGCGGGTCTGGCATCGGCCTGATGGGCTTGATGGGCCTGATGGGCATTCGGCGCAGCGGCACGCTGCTGGCGACGTGGCAGCGCCGTTTCGTCGCAGGCCGGTGCCGGCGTGACGGCCCGGGCTGTACGCTCGCGCCTGTTCAAACATCCTGCAATCCGGCGCCGTGGCGCTGGCTTCCTGACCATGCCCATGCCCATTCCCACGCGTCCGTTGATGAACGCCGCTGCAGCGGCTGCCCTGGTCACCGCCCTGGTCACCACACTTGTGGCCTGCGGCCGGCCCGGCCCGGACTCCAGGCCCGGCGCGGCAGCGCCCGACAAGTCAGCGTCCGCAGCCAAGGCCGCCGCTGTGCTGCTGCTGGCGCCCGAAGACCTGCGCACGCTGTCGGCCAGCCTGCTGGCCACGGGGCCCGTGATCTCGGGTTCGGTGCAGCCCGAACGCCGTGCCGACCTGCGCGCCGAGATCGGCGCTGTCGTGCAGCAGGTGCTGAAGGAAAACGGCGAGGCCGTGCGCGCCGGCGACCTGCTGGTGCGGCTGGACGACACCGCCATTCGCGACAGTCTGATGTCGGCCGACGAGGCGGTGCGCGCCTCAACGCAAGCCTTCGATCAGTCCGAACGCCAGGTGCAGCGGCTGAAGACGCTGCAGGCCCAGGGCATGATCTCGATGCAGGCGCTGGAGGATGCCGAAGTGCGCCGCAACAACGCGCAGAGCGACCTGGTGGCGGCCCGTTCGCGCGTGGCCTCGGCGCGCCAGCAACTGCGGCGCACGGAGGTGAGGGCGCCGTTCGAAGGCGTGGTCAGCGAACGCAAGGTGTCGGCCGGCGACACGGCGCAAGTGGGCAAGGAACTGGTGAAGGTGATCGACCCGCGCAGCATGCGCTTCGAAGGCCTGGTGTCGGCCGATCGCATGCATGAACTGAAAGCCGGGCAGTTGGTGAGCTTCCGCGTGAATGGCTTCGCTCAAACGGACTTCGTCGGCAGCGTGCGCCGCATCGACGCGGCGGCCAATGCCACCACGCGCCAGGTCGAAGTCATCGTGGCCTTCAACGATGCCGCTGCCGCGCCGCGCGTGGGTGGCCTGTTTGCAGAAGGACGGGTCGAGACCGGTGGCGCGCAGGCGCTGATGCTGGCTGAAGGATCGGTGGTGCGGGCCGGTGAGGACACGCGGGTATGGCTGGTCAAAGGCAAGGTCGTGAACAAGGTGCCGGTGAGGCTGGGCGAACGCGATGCGCGCAGTGGCGACTACCCCGTGCTGTCGGGCCTGGTGGCGGGTGAGCAGGTGCTGCGCAACCCGGGCAGCGCGCTGGTGGACGGGCAGCAGGTTGAATTTGCGAAGCCGGCTGGGGCAGCGGGCGCGCCTGCAACCGCTGCATCCGCCTCATCCACCGCAGCCAGCAATTGACCAGAAGGCAGGGCCATGTTCCTCTCTGAATTCAGCATCAAGCGGCCGGTGGCCACAGTCGTCATCATCATCGCGCTCATGGCCCTGGGCCTGTTGGCGCTGAGCAAGTTGCGTGTCAACCAGATTCCCGATGTCGAACAGCCCGTGCTGACGGTCGGCATCACCTACCCCGGCGCCTCGCCCGACACGGTGGAGCGCGAAGTCATCAACCGCATCGAGAAGTCGCTGCAAGGCATCTCGGGTGTGGACCGCGTGCAGTCCACCGCAAGTGAAGGTTATGCGCGCCTGGTGCTGGTCTTCAATTTCGACAAGAACATGATCGAAGCCGCCGACGAGGTGCGCAACGCCATCGGCTCGGTGCGCCACAAGCTGCCTGCTGAGATGCGCGAACCCGTGCTGCAGCGGCTGGACCCGTCGGCGCAGCCGATCATGCAATTGGCGCTGTCTTCCACCAGCCAGAGCCATGCACAGATTTCGCGCCTGGCCGAAGACCAGCTAGCCGACAAGTTCAGGGGCATCCCGGGTGTGGCGGTGGTCAACATCAACGGCGCGCTGCGGCGCGAGTTGAGCGTGCTGCTGCGCGCCGAGAAGCTGCGCGAGTACAGCGTGTCGGTGACCGAAGTGGTGGCCGCGTTGCGCGCGCAAAACGCCACCGCGCCGGTGGGCAAGGTGCGCGGTGCGCTGGAAGACCAGAGCATCCGGCTCGTCGGGCGCATCGAGTCGCCGGCGGAGTTTGAGCAGATCGTCATCAAACGCCGTGGCAGTGAACTGGTGCGGCTGGCGCAGGTGGCAACGGTGAAGGACGGCTTTGCGGAGTTGACGGGCTTTTCGGTGCGCAGCGGCAACCCGAACGTCGGCCTGTCGATCACGCGCACGCGCGAGGCCAGCACGGTCAGCGTGGCCGACGCGATCCGCACGATGACCGCCGACATCAACAAGACGCTGCCCGCCGGCACGCGGCTTGAAGTGACGCAGGACGGCGGCGAAAGCGCCAGCAACAGCCTGAACAATGTCATCCATGCGCTGGTGTTCGGGGCCGGCTTGACGGTGCTCGTGGTCTATGTGTTCCTGAACTCCTGGCGCTCGACCTTGATCACGGCGCTGAGCCTGCCGACATCGGTGATCGCGGCTTTCATCGCGGTCTGGCTGTGTGGCTTCACGCTCAACTTCATGAGCCTGCTCGGGCTGTCGCTGGCGATCGGCGTGCTGATCGACGACGCCATCGTGGTGCGCGAGAACATCGTGCGCCACATGGAGCGCGGTGAAGACCGCGTCACCGCCGCGCGCCGCGGCACGGCCGAGATCGGCCTCGCGGTGGCGGCCACCACCTTCTCCATCGTGGCGGTGTTTGTGCCGGTGGCCTTCATGCCGGGCGTGTCGGGCGAATGGTTCAGGCCTTTCGGCGTCACGGTGGTGGCGTCGGTGCTGGTGAGTCTGTTCATCAGCTTCACGCTCGACCCCATGCTGTCGGCCTATTGGGGCGACCCGCCCGGGCACCACCAACTGCCCAAGCGCGGCATCAGCAAAGTGCTGGCGCGCTTCAATCACTGGTTCGACCACCAGGCCGACCGCTACGGCCGCGTCATCGCGTGGGCGCTGCACCACCGGCGCTGGATGGTGGTGTTTGCGGTCGTCAGCCTGGCCGCTGCGCTGGTGCTGCAGAACCAGCTTGGCGGTTCGAGCTTCCTGCCGGCCTCGGATGCGGGCGTGGTGGCGATCGAGGTGCGCACGCCGTCGAGCAGCAGCCTGGAATACAGCCGGCTCAAAGTCGAAGCTGCTGCCGCGATGGCGCGCAAGCTGCCCGAGGTCAAGGCCACCAACAGCTACGTCAATGCCGGTGGTGGCCGCATCTATGTCGATGTCGGCAAGAGCACGCAGCGCAAGCGTTCGTCGGGCGCGATCGCGACCGAACTGCGCACGCAGACTGCGCGCTTGGTGGGCGCCGAATACGTGGTGTTGGACGACCTCAACAACGGCGCGCAAAAACCCGTGCAGATCCGCTTCACGGGTGCCGATTCGCGCAAGCTGCTGGCCATCACCAACGACTTCATGGCCCAGTTGCGCCAGGTGCCCGGCGCGGTGGACGTGGGCCTGTCGGAGCAGGACCCGCAGGCCGAGATGAAGATCGAACTCGACCGCGGCCTGGCCAACACGCTGGGCATTTCGGTCAACGACGCGGCGCAGGCGCTGCGCGTGGCCTTTGCGGGTGTCGAGGTCGGCGACTGGGTGGACCCCGCTGGCGAGACGCGTGACGTGGCGGTGCGACTGCACCCCGACGACCGCGTCGATGCCAGCAACATCGAACGCCTACCCATCGCAGTGAGCGGCAGCAACCGCATGGTGCCGCTGGAGCAGATTGCCACCGTCACGATGGGCAAGGGCCCGAGCCAGATCCAGCACGCCGACGGCAAGCGCACCATCAGCGTGGCGGCCAACGCGCAGGGCCGCTCACCGGGCGAAGTGACGGCCGATGCGCTGAAGCTGGCGCGCGCCATGAGCTACCCGCCCGGCTATGGCCTGGAACTGGCAGGTGCCTCGCGCGACCAGCAGGAGGTGTTCAAGCAGATGGGCATTGCGCTGGTGTCGGGCGTGGCGCTGATGTACCTGATCCTGGTCGTGCAGTTCAGCAGCTTCACGGCGCCGCTGGCGGTGATGCTGTCGCTGCCGCTGTCGCTCATCGGCGTCGTGCTGGCGCTGCTGCTGACCGGGGGCACGCTGAACCTGATGAGCTTCATCGGCGTCATCATGCTGATGGGGCTGGTGGCGAAAAACGCGATCCTGTTGCTGGATGCGGCGCGCGTGCAAGAGGCCGAAGGTGTGGACCGCGAAGCGGCGCTGATGGCGGCCGGGCGCAAGCGGCTGCGGCCGATTCTGATGACGACTTTCGCGCTCATCGCAGGCATGCTGCCAGTGGCCATTGGCGTCGGCGAGGGTGGCGAGTTCTACCGGCCGATGGCGGTGGCCATCATCGGCGGCACGATCACGAGCACGGTGCTGACGCTGCTGGTGATCCCGAGTTTCTACGACAGCATCGAGACTTCGCGCGACCGCGCGGTGGCCAAGTTCCTGCGGCGTGAACAGCGCTGGAATCCCTTCTTCGCCTTTGTCGTGACGCTGCTGGAAGCGCTGCTGACGCTGGTGTTTGTGCGCTTCGTGTGGCGGCTGCTGGTGCGCGCCTTTGGCCTGCTGCGCCGCCGTCCCGCCAGCGCGATGCCATGACGGCGGGTCTTGAACTGCTGGCACAGGTCGAACGCATCGCGCGCGCTGCGGGCGCGCTGATCCTTGATGTCTATGCCGGCGACTTCGAGGTGCGCGGCAAGGCGGATTCATCGCCGGTGACCGAGGCTGACGAACGCGCAGAACGCTGCATCGTGCCGGCGCTGCAGGCGCTGGACGCCGCCGTGCCGGTGGTGGCCGAAGAGGCGGCGGCGCGTGGTGAGAGCCCCGCCATCGGCCACTGCTTCTGGCTCGTCGACCCGCTGGACGGCACGCGCGAGTTCGTGTCGCGCAACGGCGAATTCACGGTCAATATCGCGCTCATCGAAGACGGTGCGCCGGTACTCGGTGTCGTGTACGAGCCCGTGGCCGACCGCCTGGTTGCCGGCGTGGTGGGGCAGGGCGCCTGGGCGGAAGAGCACGGCGTGCGGCGTGCCATCGCCTGCCGCCGCGCCGGCGCTGAGGGCCTGGTGCTGGCTTGCAGCCGTTCGCATGGCGACGAAGCGGCACTGGCGGCCTGGCTGGGCCAGCGCACGGTGTTGCATCGCGTGGCGGTGGGTTCGTCGCTCAAGTTCGGGCTGCTGGCAGCGGGGCAGGCCGACATCTACCCGCGCCTGGGCCGCACGATGGAGTGGGACACCGCAGCCGGCCACGCCGTGTTGCGCGCTGCCGGTGGCGAGGTGCGCGACCTGGCCGGTGTGCCGCTGCGCTATGGCAAGCCGGGTTTCGAGAACCCGCACTTCGTCGCCCACGGGCTGCCCTGATCGGCCGCGAACACGCGCCGGCTGGGGTGTGGGAGGCGGCTCCTAGAATGAGCCGGTTCCGTCGCCAGTTCTATCGCCAGTTCTATCGCAGAACCCGAAGCCAACCCCGCTGCTGAAGGATTGTCCGCATGCCCACGTCCCGCAGACCCGCCGCCGCCGCCGCACCGGAAGTTGAGTCCGCCACTGTCCGCGTGCTCAAGAAGTACCCCAACCGGCGCCTGTACGACACGCAGAGCAGCAGCTACATCACGCTGGCCGATGTCAAGAAGATGGTGCTGGCGGGCGACGACTTCGAGGTGCGAGACGCCAAGACCTCCGAAGACCTGACGCGCAGCATCCTGCTGCAGATCATTCTTGAAGAAGAGTCGGGCGGCGTGCCGATGTTCACGGCGCAGACGCTGAGCCAGATCATCCGTTTCTACGGCCATGCGATGCAGGGCGTGATGGGCTCGATGCTGGAGCAGAACATGACGGCATTCACTGAATTGCAGAAGCAGTTCATCGCGCAAAGCGCGGGCCTGTACGACCCCAAGCGCCTGAATCCCGAACTGTGGACGACCTTCCTGCAAGGCCAGCCCACGGCGTTCCCGGGCCTGATGGGCAGCTATGTGGAACAGGGCCGGGCGCTGCTGGAAAAGATGCAGGAAGCGGGCAATCTGTTCCCGGGCATGGCGGGTTTCCCACCGGCGCGCAAATAAGGGCAGAGTGCGACCGCCGGGCGGTCGCTGCGCGATCGACGAAAATCGCGCCATGAGCACATCCACCTTGCAGGCGCCCCAAGCGCCACAAACCGCCAAAGCGCCCACCGTCGGCTTCGTGTCGCTCGGCTGCCCGAAGGCACTGACCGACTCCGAACTGATCCTGACGCAACTGCGCGCCGAGGGCTACGAGACCAGCAAAACCTACGCCGGGGCCGACCTCGTCATCGTCAACACCTGCGGCTTCATCGACGACGCGGTGAAGGAAAGCCTGGACACCATCGGCGAAGCGCTGGCCGCCAATGGCAAAGTCATCGTCACCGGCTGTCTGGGTGCCAAGGCGGGCGCCGACGGTGGCAACCTCGTCAAGCAGATGCACCCGAAGGTGCTGGCGGTGACGGGCCCGCACGCGACGCAAGAGGTGATGGACGCGGTGCATCTGCATGTGCCGAAGCCGCACGACCCCTTTGTCGATTTGATGCCCGAGGCACGCGCGGACTTTCGGGGCATTGCCGGCATCAAGCTCACGCCGCGCCACTACGCCTACTTGAAGATCAGCGAAGGCTGCAACCACCGCTGCACCTTCTGCATCATCCCGAGCATGCGTGGCGACCTGGTGTCGCGGCCGATCGGCGACGTGCTGATGGACGCGCGGGCGCTGTTCGAGAACGGTGTGAAGGAGCTGCTCGTCATCAGCCAGGACACCAGTGCCTACGGTGTCGATATCAAGTACCGCACCGGCTTCTTTGACGGCCAGCCAGTGAAGACGCGCATGCTCGACTTGTGCGAACGCCTGGCCGACCTGGCCGCACCGTTTGGCGCCTGGGTGCGGCTGCATTACGTCTATCCCTATCCGCATGTGGACGCGGTGCTGCCGCTGATGGCGCAGGGCCGCGTGCTGCCGTATCTGGACGTGCCCTTCCAGCATGCGCACCCCGATGTGCTCAAGCGCATGAAGCGCCCGGCCAGTGGTGAGCGCAACCTTGAACGGCTGGCGAAGTGGCGCGAGATCTGCCCGCAGATCGTCGTGCGATCGACCTTCATCGCCGGCTTTCCGGGCGAGACCGAGAGCGAATTCCAGATGCTGCTGGACTTCATGCAGGAAGCGCAGATCGACCGCGCTGGTTGCTTCGCGTATTCGCCGGTGCAAGGCGCTGCGGCCAATCACATTCCCGGCATGTTGCCGAAGGAACTGCGTGAAGAGCGGCGCGCGCGCTTCATGGCGGTGGCTGAAGCCGTTTCCATCAAAAAGCTCAAGCAACGTGTCGGCGCCACCATGCAGGTGCTGGTGGACCATGCCCCTGCACTCGGCCGCAAGGGCGGTGTCGGCCGCAGTTATGCCGACGCGCCCGAGATCGACGGCACCGTGAAACTGCTGCCGTCCGAGAAGGCCAGCAAGACGCTGAAGGTGGGCGACTTCACGCGTGCCCGCGTGGTGGCCACCGACGGGCATGACCTGGTAGCCGTGCCGATCTGAACCCCAAAAACAGCAGTCCCCCATGACCCAAGATATCTGCACCGAGCTCATCCACCACCCCTACCTGCCGCCTGCGGGTTTTGACGCGCCGCAGCCGGGTGTCCACAAGGCCAGCACCGTCATCTTCAAGGACACCGCCGCGCTGCGCGCACGCGACTGGCGCCGGCGCGACGGCTACACCTACGGCCTGCACGGCACGCCCACCACCTTCACGCTGGAGGAGCGCATCGCCACGCTCGAAGGCGGCACGCAGTGCCTGCTGGTGCCCAGCGGCCTGGCCGCAATTGCGGTCGTCAACCTGGCGCTGCTGGCACCCGGCGACGAGATGCTGCTGCCCGCCAACGTCTATGGCCCGAGCCGCGAAATGGCGCGGCAGGAACTGGCGCGCTTTGGCATCACGCACCGCCTGTATGACCCGATGGACGCGGACGCCTTCGCTGCCATGATCGGCCCGCAGACCAAGCTCGTGTGGCTGGAAGCGCCGGGCTCGGTAACGATGGAGTTCCCGGACCTCAGTGGCCTGGTGCAGGCCGCAAGCGCACGCGGCGTGCTGACAGCGCTGGACAACACCTGGGGCGCGGGCATTGCGCTGCGCGGCTTCGATCACGGCATTCACATCGTCATGCAGGCACTGACCAAGTACCCGAGTGGCGGCGGCGACGTGCTGATGGGTTCGGTCACCACACGCGACCAGGCGCTGCACGAGCGCATCAAGCTCACGCACATGCGGCTGGGCTTCGGCGTGGCGGGAAACGACGCGGAGCTGGTGCTGCGCAGCCTGCCCACGATGGCAATGCGCTATGCGGCGCAAGACCAGGCCGGCCGCGCACTGGCACAGTGGCTTGCGACGCGGTCCGAGGTGTCGCATGTGCTGCACCCCGCGCTGCCGGGATCGCCCGGGCATGAACACTGGGCGCGCCACTGCACGGCGGCGGCGGGCCTCTTTTCAGTGTTGCTGGACGAGCGCTACAGCCAGGCGCAGGTACACACCTTCGTCGATGCATTGCGGCTCTTCCGCATCGGCTATTCCTGGGCCGGGCCGATGAGCCTGGTGGTTCCGTACGAACTGAATGCCATGCGCGACAAGGGCCATGGCCTGCACGGCCACCTGGTGCGTTTCTCGGTCGGGCTGGAAGCGGTGGTGGACTTGCAGGCTGACCTGCAGCAGGCTCTGGTGGTGTTGCAGCGGTAGATCAAGGCCGTTTGAACACGTGCACGCCAGCCACGTTGCCGGCGCCGGTGTTGAGCAGGGTTGAAAACACCAGGCCACTGGCGCCAGCGCCCACAAAATTGCCCGTGTACACGCTGGACGAAGGGATGAAGCCGGCGCAGCCCGTGCAGGCGCCCGAGCTGTAATTGCCTGAGAACGCACCCGATGCCACTGCGGTGCTGTAGTTCGTGTTGCCATTCAGGCCGCTGAAGGTCAGCGTGCCGCTCGGCGAGCCGATCTGGAAGCCCAGGTTCTGCAGCGCCACGCTCTGGGTGGCAAAGTTGACTGCGATCACACCCTGGACCTGGCTCAACCCACCGCCTGCAGGCGTGAATGTGGCACTGCCTGTGGCCGGCATGGCGCGCGGTGCATCGGCATAGGCGTAGTCCACTGTTCCCAACGACGGCGCGCTGCGCGCCTGTCCCGATACGATGACGCTGGCCGCGCCCCCAGCCGCCACCAGCCAGCGGCCCCAGTAAGCCACCGTGCCGTCGGACAAGGTCACGTTGCCCTGGTTGTTGACGGGTGCACCACTGCGGTTGGCGACCGGGTCGATTCTGGTGGGGCGCACATCCCGGACTTCTTCCAGTACGCCTGCGCTGGTGCGCACACCGTCAGCGCGCCACTCGTTGGGGCTGATGACGCCACTCGGTGGCGGTGTGTCGTTGCCCAGGCTGTAGGCCAGGGCGACCACGGTGGTGCCCAGCACGCGGGTGGTCTCTCCGGGCAGGTTGCTGACGTACACGTCCACGTTGTTGCGCTGGGCCGGGTCGGCAGCAGCTGGCACCGTGACCACGGTCTGGCCGGCCTGCAGCGCTGCCAGAGCGCGCGCCAGATCGACAACGAAAGTGGCCTTGCCCTTGTCCACGGCAGCGGCAGCGGCGGTCTGCATCACCGCGCGCATCTGCAGACTGGACGACACGTTGACGTCGGGCATCGACTGCTGCTGGTCGCTGGCGAGCGCAAAGCCGGGGTCAAGCTCAGCGGCGCGTTTGAAGGATTCACGCGCCTCGGCAAACTTGCCCTGGTCCTTCAAGTCCAGGCCCTGCGAAAAGGCGCGGAAGGCCTCGACGTTGGTGGTCTGGAAGCGTTCGATGCGGGCCCGCAGCTCGGGGCTCATCTGCTCCAGCGAGATGCCTGCCGAGCGCAGGATGCCGAAGGTCATGGCCTTTTGCGCCCGGAACAGCGCGCTCAGGTCACCGCGTTCGGACACCACACCCAGGCTGTTGCCGGTGCGGCTGTCAATGATGGCGCCTTCGAGCGCGAAACCCTGCGCCACGGCGCCCGCAGCGTGGGCAGCCAGCAGGGCGACCAGCACGGTCTTGAGCGTGTTCTTCATCACTGCACCTCGAAGTTGCCGACCACGACCTTTTCGGCCCGCATCAAGCGGCCTGAACGCACCGCCGATGCCTTGTCCGCCAGCCCGCTGTCGCCGAGCTTGGCTTCGTTGACCAGCAACTGCACCTTCTCGCGTTCCAGCACCTTCAGGCCCGGTACCTTGGACAGGTCGGCGATGATCATGGCGGCCAAGCCCTTGGCCATGGCGCGGTAGCTTTCATTGCCCTGGTTGACGAAGGCTTGCACGGCGATGCTGCCGGGCTCGGGCGGGCTGGCCACCACTTCCTTTTCGCGCGCCACGGCGCTGGCCATTTCCTGCTGCAACTGTGTGGATGACAGCAGGGTCAGCGTCTTGGGCACTTCGCGCGCAGCGGCGCCTTCGGGGTCTTCGCGGGTGTACTGCTGCAGCAGCGCCAGAGCGCCGGCGTTGTCCTCGCGCTTCAGGGCGATGAGTCCCAGGTAGTACGTCACCAGTGTCTCGCCCGGTGCGATGGCGCGCACGGCTTCCAGGGCCTGCACGGCGGCTGTGTCGTTGCCGTCGCGGAAGGCTTCCATGCCGGTCTTGAGCAGTGCGGCCACATCACCCCGCGCACGGGTGGCGTCGGCCAGGTTTTGGGTGTCGTCCAGCAAGGCGGGCTGGCTCGTCAGGACGATCGGGCGGGTGGTGGCGTCGGCCCAGCGGAAACTGCGGTTGCGCAGCACGGAACGGCTGCCCTGGTATTCCAGCACCGCCTCACCGCTGCTGATGCGACCATAGAAGCCCGGCGGCAGCGCGCAGCCTGCCGCGCATTCCTGCAGCTTCAGGAAACCACTGGTGCGGATGCTGCGGCTGGGCAGGTCCACTTGCCAGGGCATCTCTGCGCTGGCGTTCAGACGCAGGCCGCCACGGGCCAGCGACAGCCGCCGCGTCGGCGCTGCGGCCAGCGCAATCTCACTGGCCGGGGGCAGGGCGATCAGCGTGCCATCAGCCAGGCGCAGCTGCACGCGGCCGTCGGGGCCGGTGCTGACGTTGCCGCTGGTCACTGCCTGGCCCTGGCGGGCTGCGGCGCCGTCAATGCGCACCTCGCCCTGCAGTTGCAGGACGCGGCCTCGGTCTGCCTGGGCCTGGGCTGCGGCGGCGAGCATCGACAGCATGCTGAGGCTGAAGACCCGTGCCAGTGCGCGTGCCAGTGTGCGTGCTGGTGCAAGGGTTCTTGGATCACTGCAAGGATGCATGGTGTTTCCTGATCGATCAGTATTGGTAGCGCAGCTTCACGCCCAGCGACTTGCGGTTGCTGTCGTAAAGGTCCTGGTTGGAGCGTGTGATGGTCCACTGCGCTTCAGAGCGGACCGACCAGTTCGCGTCGATGGCGTAGTTGACCGTCACGTCGGCCCCGATCGACTGGTCCCTGCGCAGCGCGTTGGTATCCCCTGCCGCCTTGAACACCGTGTCTTCGCCGCCGTACTTCAGGGCCGCAGCGGTCAGCCCTGCCGACACCCGCAGCCGCTCCAGGGGGGTGATGCCCGCAAAGACACGCAGCGTCGGCCCGTGTTTGCTGAAGTCAGTGCGCTGGCGCTGATTGTCTTCTTGGCTGTAGCTGAACCTGGTGCCCAGGGCCGGCGCCCAGGCCAGGTTGTTGAAGTTGTAGGTGTAGGTCAGACCCAAGGTTGTGACGCGGGCGTTGCGATCCTTTTCAATGGCGTTGTGGTGCCATTCGCTGTATTGGCCTGAAGCCACCAGCGACGAGTCCGCACTTGGCGAGAGCGTCGCGTCTGCACTCAGTTGCAGGGTGCTGCGGTAGCGGCTGCCGCCGATCAGCATCTCGCTTGCACCCAGCGTGGCGCGCCACAGGGCCAGGCCGCTGAGCTGCGAAAAGCCGATGTAGGCCCCGGCGTTGCCGATGTCGTAGATGTGCTGCTTGGCGTTCGCGCGGTGGTCAATGTCGGCACCCGCAAAGACCGACAGTCGGCTGGACACGCGCATCAACTGCTGGCCGCCCAGCGCCACTTGCGCAAAGTCATCGGCCACCTGGCGGCTGGCGGGATCAGGCGTGAGGATCTGGTTGCCGACGGGATAGGTGGCGTGATAAGTGCCGCCGTTGACGTTGCCGTCGTGACCACCGCCGACTTCGACGTAGAAGCGCGCGCTGCTGCGGCGGTCTGCGTTTTCTCGCACCTGCATGGCCTGCAGGTAGCCGTTGATATTGGTCCGCACGCCAGCCGGCGGGTTGTAGCGCAGCACGAACTCGAACTCCGAGCGCGCCCGCGTGTACTCGCCCAGCAGAAAGTAGCCGCGCGCCAGTTCCAGCCGCGCGCGGTCGTTGGCTGGCACAGCGCTCAAGTGGCGTTCCAGCGCCAGCAGGCCTTCGGGCACGCGGCCGACGTTGATGGCCGCCACGCCATAGGGGAAGTCAAAGTGCACGTCTCCGATGAGCTGCGGGTTGGCCATTGCCGTTTGGTAGGCCTGCTCAAACTGGCTGCCTTCGATTTGGCGGCGGATGTCGTCCAGCGGTGCGGCCCAGGCGCTGCAGGCGACCCACATCAAGGCGGCAGCTACCGCCGGCCGAAGTGCAAAGTGGACACGTCGGCCGGCCAGGGTCTTGAGTGGGTGCGTCATCGGTGATGCGGTCTGGTGGTGGGGCAGAAAGAGAGACAAGACGAGGGGCGCCAGGCTCACCGCGCGTCGCCGGGCTGCATGAGCCGGCGCAGCTGCGGGTCGAACACGATCAGCGGCATCTTCTGCAGCTCTGGCAGCGTGATGCGCTGGCCATCGCCAGACAGCAGCAGGCTGATCTGGGCCGGGGTCAGCGTCGCTACCGTGGCTGCGGCTGGCGTGCCAGGCGGTGAATCGGAAGCCGACACGAAGCGGTTGGCGCTGGCGGCCCGGTCCAGCTCGGAGCGCGCCTGACGAATCGCTTCGGGGCTGAAGGTCACGGCAAGATCGACAGGTCCGCCATTGCCTGCGTCAACCTCGCCCACTTGCGGCGGGCGTGGCAGCACGAGCAACTGGCCCGCGCTGTAGCTCAGCGCGTAGTTGCCGGCGCTGCCTTGCAAGAAGCTGACGTTGGAGGGCAGCAGCGCATAGATCGCCACGCCCGCCGCGTCGTTGCTGCCTGCGGGTGTCGCAGCCGTCTGGCCTGGCGTCAGTGAGTCGCCATTGACGAGTCCGCCGGCGTTGGTGCTGAGGCCGAAACTGCCTGCCGGGTTGGGCTCGCCAGCAAAGCGCACCAGGCTGTTGACGGCGACGATCAGGGGCCTGGGTGTCACCACCAGCTGGCCGTTTTGATAGGCCAGGTCGTAGTTCAGCGGGTTGAACGTGCCGCCCGTGGCGTTGCCGATGGTCAGCGCGTAAGGCGACCCGGTCACCGCTGCCGTTGCGGCTGTGCCGCTGCTCACGAGCGTGACCTGGCCCAGGCTTTCGCCCGCCACCAGGCCAAGCGTGCTGAATTCGTTGCCGCTCAGGTTCAACGTGTCGCCGTAGAGCTTGGTCAGCGCATTCGCTGTCAGTGTCAGCGCAGCGCGGCTGATGGTGGCGCTGCTGTTGAGCGTGCCGGTGCTGAGCAGGTAGTTGGCCGCATCGGCGCCGCTGGCGGCCAGGCCGGTGAGGGACACCGCGATGTTGGCGCCTGCGTTGCGGTCGGCAAAGGCTGCGCTGCCCGCCGTCAGCGTCAGCACATCGCCGGCCAAGCGGTCGTCGCGCAGCGTGATGCTGGCGCCGGTGTTGCCGTCGTAGGTCTTGTCCAGCACCGCGAACGTCGGCGTCAGCGTGCGCTGCGCGATGTTGACCGTCAGACCGCTGCCGCCGGCCACGGTGTAGTTGCCGGCGTCAGTGCCACCCAGCGACAGACCGCTGACGTTGACGGCCTTGGCCTGGCCGGCGCTCTTGTCGGCCATGCTGCCGCTGACGCCGGTGGTGCGCAGTTGCAGGTCATCGCCCGCGATGGCGCCGCTGACGCTGCCCGAGGCGGTGTTCATCGCGACCACGGTGCTGCCGTCGTAAATGCGGTCCACCGTGGAGATGCCCGCCAGCGACACGCTGCGCGGCGCGATGTTGACCGTCACGCCAGCAGTGCCAGCGATTGCGTAGTTGGGCGCATCGGCGCCGCTCAGGAAGAGGCCGCTCAGCACCACCGACTTGTTCAGCCCGGCATTCTTGTCGAGCATGGCCGCGCTGCCCAGGCCTGTGCCTGGCACGTTGACGGTGACGGCGTCGCCAACGATGACGTCGCCACTGAGGCTGCCGATGTTGCCGCTGATGCTGACCTGCACGGCCGTGCTGCCGTCATACACGCGGTCGGTGGCGCTAATCCCACTCAAACCAGTGACGTTCAGCGGCCGCGGCGTGATGCTGCCCGTGGTGCTGGCGCTGCTGCTGACGAGCATGTAGTTGCCCGCGTCAGTGCCCGACAGCGTGATGGCGCTGATATCGATGCCCTTGCCGGTGCCGACATTGCGCGCGCCGATGCCGGTGAAGCTGGCGGTCTGGGATATCGCGACGGCGTCGCCAGCGATCAGGCCGGCGTCGGTGCGTTGCACCGGTGCGGCGGTGCTGCCGTCATAGACCCGCGTGCCACCGGCATAGGTGGCGCTGACTGCGCGCGGCGTGATGTCGGCCGTGGTGGTGTTGTTGGACACCACCAGCGTGTACTCGCCCGCATCGACGCCTGACAGCAGGGCGGCCTGCAGCGTGATCGGCTTGGCGTTGCCGACGTTGCGCGCGCCAGTGCCAGTGAAGTCGCCGCTGGCGCTGATGAGCACCGTGTCGCCCGCCACCAGGTCGCCCGTGGCGCCGATGACGGTGGCGGCCGTGCTGCCGTCATAGACCTTGTTGACGCCGGTGTAGCTGGCGGTCAGCGTCTTCGGCGTGATGTTGACCGACAGACCCGCCGTGCCGGCCAGCGCGTAGTTGCCGGCGTCGGCGCCGCTGAGCGACAGGCCGCCCAGCACGACAGCCTTGTTCTGGCCGACGCGTTTGTCGAGCATCGTGCCGCCTGTCAGGCCGCTGCCCGGCAGGTTGATGGTGACGTTGTCGCCGGCGATCACGTCGCCACTGGCCGTGCCCAGCGTGCCGCTGACGTTGACCTGCACGTCCACGGTGCCGTCGTACACCCGGTCCACTGCCGTGATGCCGGACAGGCCCGTCACGTTCAGGGCCCGCGGCGTGATGCCACCGGTGGTGATGGCACTGGTGCTGGTCAACGCGTAGTTGATGGCATCGGCACCTGACAAGGTGATGCCGCTGACGAGCACGGCCTTGCCGCTGCCCACGTTCTTGGCACCGGTGCCGCTGAAGATGGCGGTCTCTGAAAGGCTCACCGCATCGCCGGCCAGGAAGCCCGATGTGCTGCGCGTCACCGGCGCCGCGGTGCCGCCGTCATAGACGCGTGTGCCGCCGCTGTAGCTGGCGCTGACCGACAGCGGTGTGATGTCGGCGGTGGCGCTGCCGCTGGGGTTGACGAGGCTGTAGTTGCCGGCATCGATGCTGGACAGCGCGGCGCTTTGCACATCGATGGTCTTTCCCGTGCCCGCGTTGCGGGCGCCTATTCCACCCACCCCGCCGCTGAACACGCCAGTGGCGTTGATGAGCACGCTGTCGCCGGCCACGATGTCGGCCGAGCTGCCGAGTGCCGTTGCTGCGGCGGTGCCGTCATAGACCCGGTTGACGCCGGTGTAGATGGCGCTCAGGTTCTTTG
>JANNGN010000603.1:0-4532 GCA_031403895.1 Rubrivivax sp.
GCCGCCCAGGCCTGGCACCGAGGCTGACACGATGCAGTTTTTGAACGGGGCCCTCCTGCTCTTCGGGCCATGAACATGCTCAACAACCGCGTCATTGGTCTGGCCGTCAGTGCTGCTATCGCGATAAGCACTGTCTTGGCACGCGAATCGCTTTGGCACCTCGGGGGTACCTATTGGCTTGTGCTCGGGCTGCTTGCACTGGTTCATGTTGTCGTGAGTGCTGCAATTTTTCTTGCCCAACCGGGCAAGTTGTCGATCAGACTTGGCGCGGCGGGATTGCTGTTCTTCGGGCAGTGGTGGGCAATACAGATGCTTGCTATGCAGGTGATCTGGCGCATAAAGGGCTTTGCCCCATAGGTCTTCGGGGCCGGGTCAGGCCTTCGCCTTCGCCTGCGCCTTCTTCCCCTTGTCCTCCGGCGTCACAAACCCTATCGGCCGCTTGGGCGGCTCGGGCGGCGTCATGAGTTCGCGCAGCGCGTCGAACACCTGCTTGAGCTGATTGCGCGTGTTGCGGCTGAAGGTGTCGTGGCTCATGGCCAGCGCCTCGGTCTTGTCTTCGAGCTCGGCCAGCCGCTTGGCCAGGTCGCCGTGCGTGGCCGCCAGGGCCCGCACACGCACGAAGGTGCGCATGATCTCGATGTTCACCGCGATGGCGCGCGGGCTGCTGAGCACCGTTGAGAGCATCGCCACGCCCTGCTCGGTGAAGGCATAGGGCGCGGTGCGCCGGCCGCCACGCCCTTCGGCGTTTGAGATCACAGACTGTGATCTCAAAACCTCCCACTCCTCGGCCGATAGCTGAAACATGAAGTCCTCGGGGAAGCGCGCCAGGTTGCGCTTGACCGCCTGCACCAGCACCCGGGTCTCGACGCCGTAGAGCTGCGCCAGGTCGGCATCAAGCATCACGCGCTGCTCGCGCAGCGCCAGGATGCGGCTCTGAATGACCGGCTGCAGCGCCGTCATCGTGCTGCGGCTTGCGTGGCGGCCTGTGCCAGCGCCATCTCGATCATCTGCATCACGAACTTCTGCTGCGTCTTGGGTAGCGCGTTGATGCGCTCCATGTGCCGCGCCAGTGCCGGCACCGGCCCGCGCTTGGCGCGGGCCTTGACTGCGCTGGGCTGCCCGAGCAGTGCTTCCACCGGAAGCTGCAACTCCTGGGCGAGTACGGGCAGCAAAGACGCCGGCAGCCGCAGCCGACCGCCCTCGTAGTGGGCCAGCGTTTGCTGGGCGATGCCCAGCGTGGCGGCCAGCTGCACCTGGGTGATGTTGCGCTCCTTGCGAGCCTGGGCGGTGCGCGTGCCCAGTTCCTTGAAGAACGACTCGTCCTTGATGTTCACGGCCAGTGTGGGGTGAGTGGTGGTGCTCATCAGGATAGGTCTGGCTGTGGGGGTAGTGGCATGTTGCTGGCTTGACGATACTCTACGATAGAGTATCCTGATGTGGAGTTATTTTTTTACTCCGTCCTGTTGGGCCAAAACCCCTGCAACCCACTAAGGAATTGCCCATGGCGCGCATCCCCGAGGCAGAGATCGAGCGGCTGAAGGAAGGCGTGCCGGTGCAGCGCCTGGTCGAAGCCTCGGGCATCGAACTGAAGAAGGGTGGCAAGGATTTGCTTGGACGCTGCCCGTTCCACGAGGACGAGACCGCCAGCCTAGTGGTGACGCCGGGCAAGAACCTGTGGCACTGCTTCGGCTGTGGCATCGGTGGCGGGCCAATCGATTGGGTGATGAAGCGCCAGGGCGTGAGCTTCCGGCATGCAGTGGAGCTGCTGCGCGCCGACGTGGGCTTGGTGGATGCCGGCCTGGCCGAGCCCGGTGCACGCAGGCGCGCGAAGCTGCCCGCGCCCGTGGCGCTGGATGCGGGCCAGCAAGAGTTGCTCGATCAGGTCATCGGCTACTACCACGAGACCTTGCTCGCCAGCCCCGAAGCGCTGGCCTACCTGGAACGTCGCGGCATCGCCAGCCGCGAACTCATCGAGCAGCACCGGCTGGGCTACGCGAACCGAACGTTGGGCCTGCGGCTGCCGGCCACGCAGCTCAAGGCCGGCGCCGAGGTGCGTGGGCGGCTGCAGAAGGCGGGCATCCTGCGCGACAGCGGCCACGAGCACTTCAACGGCTCGCTGGTGGTGCCGATCTTCGACCAGCAAGGCCACGTGGTGGAGGTGTACGGGCGCAAGCTGCTGGACAACCTGCGCCCGGGCACGCCGCTGCACCTGTACCTGCCGGGGCCGCATCGTGGGGTGTGGAACGAGCGCGGACTCGTTGGCCAGGCCGAGGTGATCCTCACCGAGGCGCTGATCGACGCCATGACGTTCTGGTGTGCGGGTTACCGCAACGTCACGGCCGCGTATGGCGTGGAGGGTCTGACCGAGGACCACCTGGCCGCCTTCAAGCGCTGCGGCGTGAAGCGCGTGCTGATCGCCTTCGACCGCGACGAGGCCGGCGATCGCGGCGCCGAGAAGGCCGCCGAGCGGCTGATGGCCCAAGGCATGGAGTGCTACCGCGTGCAATTCCCCAAGGGCATGGACGCCAACGAGTACGCGCTCAAGGTGACGCCGGCCGAGAAGTCCCTGGGCCTCGTGATCCGCAAGGCCGTGTGGCTGGGCAAGGGGACGCCGCCGGCCGAGACACCTGGCCAGCATGTCGAGGACGTGGGGCCGCCTGCCGCAGTGGTCGAGCCAGCGCCTGCGGCCGAACCACCTTCCTTAGCCGCTGAAACTGCTACCCCGGCGCCGGCCGCCGACATCGTCGCCGAAGTCAGTGAAGACGAAGTGGTGATGAGCTTCGGAGATCGCCGCTACCGCGTGCGCGGCTTGGCCAAGAACCTCAGCGCCGAAGTCCTCAAGATCAACGTGCTGTGCAGCCGTGGCGAGGCCTACCACGTGGACAGCTTGGACCTGTACGCCGCACGGGCCCGGGCGCACTACATCGGCCAGGCGGCCAAGGAACTGGCCTGCCGCGAGGATGTGATCAAGCTTGACCTCGGCCGCATCCTGCTCAAGCTCGAAGCGCTGCAGGTCGAGCGCATCAAGGCCGCGATGAAGGTCGAGCGCGAGGCGCCGCGAATGACCGAAGCCGAAGAAGCCGAAGCCTTGGCGCTGCTGCGCGCGCCCGACTTGCTGGCGCGCATCGTCGCCGACTTCGAAGCCTGCGGCCTGGTGGGCGAGGCCACCAACAAGCTTGTCGGCTACCTGGCCGCCACCAGTCGCAAGCTGGGCGGCCCGCTGGCCATCGTCGTGCAGTCGTCGAGTGCCGCCGGCAAGTCCAGCCTCATGGATGCGGTGCTGGCCTTCATGCCCGAGGAAGAGCGCATCAAGTACAGCGCGATGACCGGACAGAGCCTGTTCTACATGGGCGAGAACAACCTCAAACACAAGATCCTGGCCATTGCCGAGGAAGAAGGCGCCAGCCGCGCCAGCTACGCCTTGAAGCTCTTGCAGAGCGAAGGCGAACTCACCATCGCCAGCACCGGCAAGGACGCGACCACCGGCAACCTGGTCACACAGCAATACCGCGTTGAAGGTCCGGTGATGATCTTCCTGACCACCACGGCCATCGAGATCGACGAAGAACTCTTGAACCGCTGCCTGGTGCTCAGCGTGGACGAGGGCCGCGAGCAGACCGAAGCCATCCACCGGTTGCAGCGCCAGCGGCGCACGCTGCAGGGCCTCAAGGCCAAACAGGGCAAGGCGCATCTGATCAAGCTGCATCAGAACGCCCAGCGGCTGCTGCGCCCGCTGGCCGTCGTGAACCCGTATGCCGACCGCCTCACGTTCCTGAGCGACAAGACGCGCATGCGGCGCGATCACGAGAAGTACCTGACGCTCATCGACACCATCGCGCTGCTGCATCAACACCAGCGGCCGGTGAGAACGATGCTCGACGATGGCCAGGTCGTCGAATACATCGAGGTCACCGCCGACGACATCACGCAGGCCAACACACTCGCGCACGAGGTGCTGGGCCGCAGCCTGGACGAACTGCCGCCGCAGACGCGGCGGCTGCTGGCCAGCGTGGTCGAGCATGTGCGTGGCCAGGCGCGTGCGCAGGCTATTGCCGTGGCCGAGCTGCGCTTCACGCGCAAGGACGTGCGCGAGGCCACCGGCTGGGGCGACACGCAGCTCAAGGTGCACCTGGCGCGCCTGGTCGAGCTCGAATACCTCCTCACGCACCGCGCCGAGCGTGGTCAGGGCTTCGCCTATGAGCTGCTGTTCGATGGCGACGCGAGCACGGCCGTGCACCTGTCCGGGCTGATCGACACCGCCGGGCTTCATGACTACGACGCGCAGCGGTCGGGGTCAAAACCAGAGCGGTCGGCCCCTGGTCGGGGTGCGGTCGGCCTGCGGTCGGGGGTGGTTCAAGCGCTGCCACCGGCCGATAAGCAAGCACTGGCGCGGGTTCTGGCCAATGAGCCCGACAACGATCCGCAAACGCACGTCCTGCGGCCCAATGGCAAACACCCGTCGTACGTAGCTGCATCGCTGCCGACTTCTTCCTTAGCCGCCGAGGTCCGCCAGTGACCGGCCGCCCTGGCAA
>JANNGN010000604.1:0-2967 GCA_031403895.1 Rubrivivax sp.
GCGGTGGAGTACTTCGTCAGCTACTACGACTACTACCAGCCCGAAGCCTACGTGCCGCAGCGCGACCTGTTCATCGAGAAGGACAGCGCCATCAACGAGCACATCGAGCAGATGCGCCTGAGTGCCACCAAGAGCCTGCTGGAGCGGCGCGACGTCATCATCGTCGCCAGCGTGAGCGCCATCTACGGCATCGGCAACCCGGCCGACTATCACAAGATGGTGATGACGCTGCGCGTGGGCGACAAGATGAGCCAGCGCGACGTGATCGCGCAGCTCATCCGCATGCAATACAAGCGCAACGAGATCGAGTTCGGCCGCGGTTCCTTCCGCGTGCGCGGCGACACCATCGACATCTTCCCGGCCGAACACAGTGAACTGGCGCTGCGCATCGAGCTCTTCGACGACGAGGTTGAGGCGCTGCAACTGCTGGACCCGCTGACGGGCCGCGTGCGGCAGAAAATTCCGCGCTTCACGGTCTATCCCAGCAGCCACTATGTGACGCCGCGCGAACGCGTGGTGGACGCCATCGGCACCATTAAAGAACAGCTGCGCTCGCGGCTGGATGAGTTCCTCAACAACGGCAAGCTCGTGGAAGCGCAGAGGCTGGAGCAGCGCACGCGCTTCGACCTCGAGATGCTGCAGGAAGTGGGCCACTGCAAGGGCATCGAGAACTACACCCGCCACCTCTCGGGCGCCGAGCCCGGCCAGCCGCCGTCGACGCTGGTGGACTACCTGGCGCAGGACGCGCTGATGTTCCTGGACGAGAGCCATGTGCTGATCGGCCAGTTTGGTGGCATGTACAACGGCGACCGTGCGCGCAAGACCACGCTGGTGGAGTACGGCTTCCGGCTGCCCAGTGCGCTGGACAACCGGCCGCTGAAGTTCGAGGAGTTCGAACGCAAGATGCGCCAGGCCATCTTTGTGTCCGCCACGCCCGCAGCGTGGGAGAAGGAACACACCGGCCAGGTGGTGGAGCAGCTGGTGCGCCCGACGGGCCTGGTGGACCCGGAAGTAGAAGTACGCCGGGCCTCGACACAAGTGGATGACGTGCTGCAGGAGATCCGCATCCGCGTGGACCTGAACGAGCGCGTGCTCATCACCACGCTGACCAAACGCATGGCCGAACAGCTGACCGAATACCTGTCGGACAACGGCGTCAAGGTGCGCTACCTGCACAGCGATGTCGATACCGTGGAGCGCGTCGAGATCCTGCGCGACCTGCGCCTGGGCACCTTCGATGTGCTGGTGGGCATCAACCTGCTGCGCGAAGGCCTGGACCTGCCCGAGGTCAGCCTGGTGGCGATCCTGGACGCTGACAAGGAAGGCTTCCTGCGCTCGGAACGCAGCCTGATCCAGACCATCGGCCGCGCGGCGCGCCACATCAATGGCCGCGCCATCCTCTACGCCGAAAAAGTCACCGACAGCATGAAGGCGGCGCTGGACGAAACCGAGCGCCGCCGCAACAAGCAGACTGCGCACAACCTGGCGCTGGGCATCACGCCGAAGAGCGTGGTCAAGCGCATCCGCGACATGATCGACGGCGTGGTCTCCGACAAGGCCGCCAAGGACGAGCTGCAAGCCGCCAAGGCAGCGGCCGAGGTCGAGGGCATGTCAGAGAGAGACCTGGGCAAGCGCATCAAGCTGCTGGAAAAGCAGATGCTCGAACATGCCCGCAACCTCGACTTTGAAAAAGCCGCCCGCGTGCGCGACCAGTTGGCGCTGTTGCGCGAACAGGCCTTTGGCGCTGGTGGGGCCGACGTGGTGCCACTGTTGCCGGTGCTGCCTGCGCTGTCCGCCGCACCATTGCTGAAGCCATCGATGGCGCAGAGGACATCCCGGTGATCCCCAGGCTGAAACAGTGGCTGACTGGCGTTGCGGCACCTGAAGCAGCGCCCGGAACGACGCGCATCCTGATGATTTGCACCGGCAACATCTGCCGCTCTCCCACGGCTGAAGGCGTGTTGCGCGCCAAGCTGCAACGTGCGGGGCTGCAGGGCAGCGTGCTGGTCGATTCAGCCGGCACGCAGGGCTATCACGCCAGCGAGCCGCCCGATGCGCGGGCCGTTCGTGCGGCGGCGCGGCGCGGCTATCAAATCAGCAGCATCCGCGCCCGCCCCGTTCGGCCTGAAGACTTTGCCACTTTCGACTGGCTGCTGGCCATGGACCAGACGCACATGGACTGGTTGCGCAAGCGTTCGCCGCCTGCCGCCACCGGCCGCATCAGCCTCCTGATGCCCTTCGCGCGCCTGCACCCCGGCACGCAGGACGTGCCTGACCCGTATTACGGTGGGCCGGCCGGCTTCGAGCATGTGCTTGACCTGGTGGAAGATGCCTGCGAAGGCGTGGTCGAGCGTCTGCGAGAAGGTCAGCCCTTGCAGATGCCGGCGCCGTGAAGACGCGAACCTGGCCGCCAGGCCAATGCCCGATCAAATCACTCGCCTTCTGCTATAGTTGAGCAAATCGCTCGGGATCAAGTGGCGGGTCGGTTTCAGCACCGAACCCGCCCGCTCAATGCTCCGATCCGACACCTGTTTTTCACCCCGTCGATGCCCCGGCGTCAGGAGGTTTCATCATGCGTCTCACCACCAAAGGCCGCTTCGCCGTCACCGCCATGATCGACTTGGCGCTGCGCTCCAACGCCGGCCCCGTTGCGCTGGCCGCCATCAGCGCGCGGCAGCAGATTTCTTTGTCCTACCTGGAACAGCTATTTGGCAAGCTGCGCCGCCACGAACTGGTCGAAAGCACGCGCGGGCCCGGCGGCGGTTATTCGCTCGGTCGCTCGGCGGCCGAGATTACGGTGGCCGACATCATCGTCGCCGTCGATGAACCCATCGACGCCACCGGCTGCGCCGGCAGTGAAGGCTGCATGGGCGAAGACACCGGCAAGTGCATGACGCATGACCTGTGGGCAGGCCTGAACGCCAAGATGATCGAATTCCTGGACTCGGTGTCGCTGAAGAAGCTGGT
>JANNGN010000605.1:0-1668 GCA_031403895.1 Rubrivivax sp.
CAGCGGGCCCGACAACCTGCCCTGGTAGCGCGCCACCGCGTCGGGTGTGCAGCGGCAGGCCTTGCCCAGGCCGGCGGGTGCACCGAGCCAGCCGCAAGGGCAGGGGTTCATCGCCGCCACCAGTTGAAAGCGCGCTGGAAATGACGCCTGCCGCGCTGCGCGCGAGATCGTGATGCGGCCACTTTCCAGCGGCTCGCGCAAGGCTTCCAGCGCGGCGCGTGGGAACTCGGGCGTTTCGTCCAGGAACAGCACGCCGCCGTGCGCCAACGAGATCTCGCCCGGCCTGGGCGGTGAGCCGCCGCCGACCAGCGCCACGGCGCTGGCCGTGTGGTGCGGTGCGCGCACGGGGCGGCGGCCGTAGGGCAGGTTGTCAACGACCGTCATGCCCAGGCCCAGCAGCGCGGCGCTGGCCAGCGCTTCTTCTTCGTCCAGCGGCGGCAGCAGGCCCGGCAGGCGCTGCGCCAGCATCGACTTGCCGGTGCCGGGTGGGCCGATCAGCAGCAGGCTGTGGCCACCTGCGGCGGCGATTTCGAGCGCTCGCTTGGCGGCGGCCTGCCCTTTGACGTCGCGCAGGTCGGGGCCGTCGGGCATCGGCTCGCGTGGCAGCGGCTGGGCGACGGGCAGGGGCTGTGCGCCGTCGCCGGCGATGAGTGAAGCCACCACCTCGGCCAGGGTGGCAGCGGCGCGCACGTCTAGTGCGCTGACCTGTGCGGCAGCGCGGGCGCTGATGGTTGGCAGCACGAGCGTGCGTTGCGCGCCGCTGCGGCGCAGCGCCAGCGCCAATGCCAGCGCGCCGCGCACGGGCCGCAATTCGCCCGCCAGCGACAGCTCGCCGGCAAATTCGCAGCCCGCCAGCCGGGCAGCGTCGATGTGGCCTGCGGCAGCCAGGATTCCGAGTGCAATCGGCAGGTCGAAGCGCCCGCTTTCCTTGGGCAGGTCGGCCGGCGCCAGGTTGACCGTGATGCGTTTGTTGTGCGGAAACGCGAAGCCGCTTTGCTGCAGTGCCGCGCGGACACGTTCGCGCGACTCTTTCACTTCGGTGTCGGCCAGGCCGACGAGCGTGAAGCTCGGCAGGCCGTTGGACAGTTGCACCTCGACATGCACCTCGGGTGCATCCAGGCCATCGAGCGCGCGGCTCATCACCACAGACAGCGACATGGTTTTGTGCCCTCCCGGGCTGATTGTGCAGTCGCGGGAATTCGTCGGATTGGCACCGAATGAGTGCAAATTCGATGCGGGCTCCAGTTCGGTGCGCGCTTTCGGGGCAACTGCGCCACAACCGTGCGCTGAGAGCGCACTTCTGCACCTCAGATGGGCCATTCGCGCTTTGGCACAGAACCTGCAAACCCGAAGCCCATCCCGTTTGTCCATCCCCGTGGAGGATTGCCCTGTGAAAAACCATGTCCTTGCCGTCGTTGGCGCCCTGGCGTTGACCACTCTGCCCACCTTGTCGCATGCCGATCTGGCCTACAACGTGGGCGTATTCAGCGACTACCGCTACCGCGGGATTTCGCAAACCCGCTTCAAGCCCGCCGTGCAGGCGGGGCTGGACTTTTCAGCCGGCGGCCTGTACCTCGTAATTCCATCGGCTTCAGAGTACGGCGTACACCAAAATCGCAGTACGCGGGGTGGAGTTCGCTCAACCATCCAGCGAGTAGCCGGTCGATT
>JANNGN010000606.1:0-1689 GCA_031403895.1 Rubrivivax sp.
GCTGCTGGACCTGGACTTGCAGGCCGACGCCGCGCGCATGCACACCCGCCTGCTTGAAGAGAAGGTGGCCGCCGAGCTGGCGGCACGCCAGCAGGCCGAAACCGCCAACCAAGCCAAGAGCGCTTTCCTGGCCACCATGAGCCACGAGATTCGCACGCCGATGAATGCCGTCATCGGTATGAGTGGCCTGTTGCTCGACACCCCTTTGACCGACGAGCAGCGCGACTTTGCCGGCACCATCCGCGACTCGGGCGATGCGCTGCTGACGATCATCAATGACATCCTCGACTTCTCGAAGATCGAGGCTGGGCGGATGGACATCGAAAGCCAGCCCTTCGACCTGCGCGAGTGTGTGGAATCGGCGCTCGACCTGATTGCTTCGCGTGCAGCAGAAAAGCACCTCGACATCGCCTACGTTTTCGAGAACAACGGCGAAGGCGAGGTGCCGGCCGCCATCGTGGGCGACGTGACGCGGCTGCGCCAGGTGTTGCTGAACCTGCTGAGCAACGCCGTGAAGTTCACCGAGCAAGGCGAAGTCGTGCTCACGGTTTCTGCGCGCGACGGGCAACTGCACTTCACCGTTCGCGACACCGGCATCGGCCTCAGTGAAGCCGGCAAGAGCCGCCTGTTCCAGAAGTTCAGCCAGGCCGACAGCAGCACCACGCGCAAATACGGCGGCACGGGGCTGGGGCTGGCCATCAGCAAGCTGCTGACTGAGCTGATGGGCGGCAGCATGTGGGTGGAAAGCGTGGGCCCGGGCCACGGCAGCAGCTTCCACTTCAGCATCCAGGCGCAGGCCACGACCTTGCCCGAGGGCAGCAAGCGCGACTTCATCGGCGAGCAGCCGGCGCTGAAGGGCAAGCGCATCCTGGTGGTCGATGACAACGCCACCAACCGCCGCATCCTGGCGCTGCAAACTACGAAGTGGGGCATGGTGGCGCAAGACACCGAGGCGCCTGAAAATGCGCTGCAGATGCTGCAAGCCAGTGCCTATGACCTGGCCATCATCGACATGCACATGCCGGGCATGGACGGCAGCACGCTGGCCGCGCGCATCCGCGCTGCCGGCCACACGCTGCCGCTGGTGCTGTTCACTTCGCTCGGTCGGCGCGAGCCCACCGACGCACTGTTCGCCGCCACGCTGGCCAAGCCCCTGCGGCAAAGCCAGCTCTTCGACACGCTGGTGAGCCTGCTGGTGCAAGACGCGGCGCCCAAGCCGGCCGTGCAGACCGCCAAACCCAAGCTCGACGCCCAGTTGGCGCAGCGCCATCCGCTGCGCATCCTGCTGGCCGAAGACAACGTCGTGAACCAGAAACTCGCCCTGCGCCTGTTGCAGCAGATGGGCTACCGAGCCGACCTGGCCAGCAACGGCATCGAGGCCATCGAATCCATCGAACGCCAGACTTACGACGTCGTGCTGATGGACGTGCAGATGCCCGAGATGGACGGGCTGGAAGCGACGCGTCGCATCACGGCGAAGTGGCCGCCGACCGCGCGCCCGCGCATCGTCGCCATGACCGCCAACGCGATGCAAGGCGACCGAGAGGAATGCCTGGCCGCTGGCATGGACGACTACGTGACCAAGCCGATCCGCGTGGAGGCGCTGGTGGAAGCGTTGATGCGCGTGCCGCAGCGCGGGCACACGCTCTAAACGCCGCTCGATCCGGGTGCGATACGGCAGAATCGATC
>JANNGN010000607.1:0-4699 GCA_031403895.1 Rubrivivax sp.
CCTTGTACGGCAGCCCGTCCAGCCGGCCGGTCAGCGAATGCCGCTGGCCCGACGATGCCCGATGATCCCGCCATGAAGCCAGTCGCCTTGACAGCAGAGATGACCACACCCGGCCGCAGTTGCCCGCTGCATTACCGCTACCGGCCGGCCGACTTTGCCGCCGCGCCGGCCAGCGCCTGCGACACGCTTTACGTGGTAGGCGGCCTGTACGGCAACACCGACGCACTGGCCCAGGTGCTGGCGCTGTTCGAGCAGGAGCCTGGCGACAAGCGCCTGGTCTTCAACGGCGACTTCAACTGGTTCGACATCGACGCTGCCGCTTTTGAGCACATCAACACCCAGGTGCTGCGGCACACCGCCCTGCGCGGCAATGTCGAAACCGAACTCGCAGCGGCTGCCGACGCCGCCGACGACGCAGGCTGTGGCTGCGCCTACCCGGCCTGGGTGGACGACGCTGTGGTCGAACGCTCGAACCGAATCCTGCAACGCCTGCGCGCCACCGCGCGGCGGTTTCCCGCGTTGACGCAACGGCTGGCGGCGTTGCCGATGTGGGCGCGGGTGGACGTGGCGGGCCTGCGCGTGGCCATCGTGCATGGCGACGCCGAGTCGCTCGCGGGCTGGGGCTTTGCGCAGCAGCATCTGCAAGACGCCGCGCACCGAGCCACCGTGCGTGGCTGGTTCCAGGCCGCGCAGGTCGATGCCTTTGCCTGCAGCCACACCTGCCTGCCGGTGTTCCAGCGCCTGGCCATGCCCGGTCGCCCGGTGGCGCCGCTGGTGCTGAACAACGGCGCCACCGGCATGCCCAATTTCCGGGGCGACCCGGCGGGCCTGTTGACGCGCATCTCGACGCTGCCATTCGCCGGACCAGCGGCGGCGCGGCGCCACGGTTTGCGCGCCGGCGCTGCCTTTGTCGATGCCTTGGCCGTGGACAGCGCCAGCCCGGCCTGGCGCGCGTTGTTCCTGCAGCAGTGGCCGGCGGGCAGCGACGCGCACGAGTCGTACTGGCAGCGCATTGCACAAGGCCCGGCCTTCGAGCCTGCGCAGGCGCTCGTGACCGATACCTGAGCCTGGCCCTGACTGCGCAAGAACGCGGCGGCATGTCCACCGCCGAGCGCGCGCTGCTGCACGGCGGTCGTGGGGGCTGCACAGGCGTGGCGCGCAGCCGCCAGACCCGCAGCCCCGCAGCCCCGCCGCCGATGACGGTGATGTTCACCGGGCGCGGGTTCTGGCGGCGTTCGGCGCCTGCGCGGCGGGTTTCATGGGCCTGGCCGAATGCCGAGGACAATCGGCATCGACATTCGCTTCCTGCGCCGCCGCAGCACCGACCCGTGACCACGCCAGAAATTCCCCTCGCTTGCGCAGAATCTGCTGACGCCGCTGCGCCCGACGTGCCCGGGTTGCCGGCCGTGCCGGACGTGCCAGACGTGCCCGCCGCACAGGCTGCACCGGATGCCGCCACAGCGGTGGCGCCGCTGCCGGCAGACGCCGGGGCGCCTGATGTGCCAGTGCCAGTGCCAGTGCCGGTGCCGGAGCCCGCAGCCGATGTGCCCGCAGCGGACCCCGAAGCAGCGTTGGCCGATGCAGCCGCGCGCGCCGGCCCGGCGCCTGCCGACCTGTCGCCCGCCGCTTGCGCTGCGCTGCTTGCGCAGCACTTCCCGGCGCTCTTTGCGGCTGGGCGTTTGTTGCCGATCAAGCTGCGCATCCAGGCCGACATTCAGCAGCGTGCGCCGGGGCTGTTCAACAAGAAGTCGTTGTCGATCTTCCTGCACCGCCACACCACGGGCACCGGCTACATCAAGGCGCTGGTGAATTCGCCGCATCGCTTTGACCTTGATGGCCAGCCCGCTGGCGACATTGCACAAGAACACCGCGACGCTGGCGTGGTGGAGCTTGAACGGCGCCTGGCCATCGTGCAGGCGCGCCGTCTGGCCGAACGCGACGCACAGCGCCAGGCGCAGCGGCAGGCCGCGCCGCAGGCTGAGGCAGCCGCGTCCGCGCAGCCCACAGCCCCGGCCGATGCCGCCGATCGCCCACCGCGTGCGGGCCGGCCGCCACGTCCCGATCGTCCGCCGCGCGCTGACCGTCTGCCGGGTGCAGAGCGCCCGACTCACGCTGACCGTCCCCGGGGTGCCGACCGTCCTGCGGCTGCAGACCGCCCGCCGCGCGCTGACCGCCATCCGCGCGCCGACCAGGGCCCGCGCCCAGAGCGGCCACCGAGTGGCGACCGCCCACCGCAGGCCGAACATCGTCCGCCCGCCAAGCCACGGCCGGCTGGGCCACCTGACGCCGCAGGGCCACGGCCCGAAGCGACACCGCCTTCTGCCCCGCCTTCTGCCCCGCCTTCTGCCCCACTCACGCCAGAACAGGTGGCCGAAAACGAAGCCCGCCGCAACCGCGCCGCGCTGCTGCGCACCTTTGACGGTTCCACGCTGACGCGTGCCAATTTCTGTGCGCTCAAGGGCATCAGCGACGCGGCACTGGAAGCGCAGCTGGTGCTGGCGCGCGAAGAGCGCAAGTCGCATCCGCAATTGCATCCGCAACCGCGTCCGGAACCTGACCGTGACCGCGACCGCGACCGTCCCCAACAGGACCGCCCCCGTTTCGAAGATCGCAGCCCGCGGCGCGGCCCGACCGGCGGGCGCCCGCCGCGCTGAGCGCCGCGCCATTGAGCGCGTCACCGAACGCGCCACCGAACGCGCCACCGAACGCGCCATCCAGATCGTCAGCAAGCGCTCCCTCAAAGGCACCGGGCTGAACACCCACCCGCGTCCCGCCGCCGCGTTCATCGTGGTCCTGGCCGGCGTCAGCGCCGCGCTGCATGTCGGCAAGCTGGCGCCGGCCATCGCCTCGCTGCAGCAGGCCCTGCACATCAGCTTGCTGCAGGCGGGCTTCCTGCTGTCGATGGTGCAGCTGGCCGGCATGTGCCTGGGGCTGGCGCTGGGTGCCTGGGCCGACGGGCTGGGCGCGCGGCGCAGCATGCTGATGGGCCTGTGTACGCTGGCGCTGGCCAGCGCGCTGGGCGGGCTGGCCGACGGCCCGCTGGCGCTGATGGTGTTGCGCGTGGCCGAGGGCTTTGGCTTCATGCTGGTGGTGTTGCCGGCGCCGGGCCTGCTGCGTTCACTGGTGGCGCCAGCGCGGCTGAGCGCGATGCTCGGCATCTGGGGCTCCTACATGCCGCTGGGCACCGCACTGGCCCTCTTGATCGGGCCGCTGTGTCTGCAGGCCCTGGGCTGGCGGGCCTGGTGGTGGCTGCTGGGCGGCCTGGCACTGCTGATGGCGGCGTGGCTGGCGCAGGCGGTGCCGGCCACGTCGGGAAGGCCCGGGCCGGCGGCTGGCGCGGGTGTGCGTGCCTGGCGCGACAGCCTGCGCCAGACGCTGGCTGCGCCCGGCCCCTGGCTGGTGGCGGCCGTGTTTGCCCTCTACTCTGGCCAGTGGCTCGCGGTGATCGGCTTCCTGCCCACCATCGTCACCCAGGCTGGCATGGCCGCTGCGGCGAGCGGCGTGCTGACGGCGCTGGCGGCGGCTGTCAACATCTGCGGCAACGTGGCTTCGGGCCGGCTGTTGCAGCGTGGCGTGCCGGCACGGCGCCTGCTGGTGCTGGGTTTTGCCACCATGGGCGGCGCGGCGGCGCTGGCCTTTGCAGACACCGCAGCGCCGGGCTGGTTGCGCTTTGCCGCGGTGCTGCTGTTCTCCGGCGTGGGCGGGCTGATTCCGGGCACGCTGTTCACGCTGGTCGTGCGCGTGGCGCCGGCTGAGCGGGCGCTGGCCAGCACGGTGGGCTGGGTGCAGCAGTGGTCGTCGCTGGGTCAGTTTGCCGGGCCGCCTGCAGTGGCCTGGGTTGCCAGCCAGGCCGGCGGCTGGCAGTGGACGTGGCTGGCCACGGGCGCTTCATCGGCGCTGGGTGTGGTGGTGAGCGCTGCTCTGATGAAGCGCCTGCGCTGAAGCGCGGCGCAACCTCACTTCGCGTCGCGTCGCGTCGTGCCGCGCTGCGCCTTCAAGGCACGGCAGCGCCTTGCAGCCACGGCAGCGGGTTGTGCATCGCGGCCTCGAAGGCCTGCACGAAGCGGCCGACATGCACACCGTCCATCAGCGCGTGGTGTACGTCCAGCTGCAGCGGCAGCCAGCGCTGCGCGCCGCCGGCTGGGTCGCTGTCGATGCGGCCGAAGGCAATCTTCGGCACCGAGTCGTTGCCCTGGCCATGGCGCGCATGCGCAAAACTGGTGAAGTGCAGCCAGGGCAGGGTCGTGAAGTGAAGCAGCGCCTGGTCGCCCACACGCGGCATGAACGAGGGCTCGCCCTGTCGTGCCGCCGCCAGTGCCGCCGCGCCTTGGCTGGCGAAACGGGTGAAGTTGTCGTCGTGCAGCAGGCAGGCAAAGCCGAAGCTGTCATCGCGCTGCAGCACCGTGGTGCTGGCATGCACCACGCCCATCACGCGCACGCGGCCCTGCTGCAGCCGGTGGCGCCAGGGCTCCATGCGGTTGGCCAGTTGCAGCGCCAGGAAATGGCAGGCCAGCGTGATGCTGCCCACACCGGCCTGCGCCAGCGCGGGCTTCAGCGCGGCCACATCGACGCGGGTGCAGACGCTGAAGAAGGGCTGCTCGAAGTCGCGGTAAAACTCAAAGGCGGCGCGGCGCGGCCAGCGGTTCAGATCGAGGTCGTGGTCTTCTGCCATGCGCGCATTCTTCACCAGTCGCGTGCG
>JANNGN010000608.1:0-1757 GCA_031403895.1 Rubrivivax sp.
CATTGCCGCTGCGCACGATGCGCCGGATGCGCGCGTTCGAATAGTCCGCCACCAGCACGTCGCCGTTGGCGGCCACTGCCACGGCGCGCGGGCTGTTGAACCTGGCCGTTAGCGCCGTGCCGTCGGCATAGCCCACCGTGCTGCCGGCATAGGTGGTGACGACACCGGCCGTGGTGACGCGGCGGATCAGGTGGTTGTCGCCTTCCGACACATAGAGGTCGCCATCCGGCCCGAGTGCGATGCCATTCGGCAGCGCAAACCGGGCCGCCGCACCGCTGCCGTCGGTGGTGCCGCTTGTTCCCGCCAGGCCGGCCAAGGTGCTGACCGTGCCGTCGGGGGCGATGCGCCGGATGGTGTGGTTGTTGGTGTCGGCGACATAGACGTTGCCCGCAGCGTCCTGCGTCAACCCTTGCGGCTGGTTGAACGCCGCCGCGTCGGCCACGCCATTCACTGAGCCGGCGAACTGACCCCCGGCGACCGGCATGATGGTGCCCAGGTCCGCACTCAGCCGCTTGACCCGGTTGGCGGTGATGAAGGTGAAGCTGCCTGCGCTCGGGCTGCCGACGGGGTCCTGGTCAATGCCGGCCAGCGACGGGATCTCGGCCTGGTCGCGCAGGCCGACGATGGGCAGCAGGCTCAAGCTCACCGACGTGGGCGCCGTCACCGTCAGGCGCGCGGCGGTGCTGGCTGCGCCGCTCTGGCCGCTGCAGTCCAGCAGCGCACGAAACTGCGCCCCACTGTCACTGATGACGGTCGTTAGGCTGTAGCTCGGCGCATTGGCGCCGGCGATGGCGGCCCAGGTGGCGCCACCGGGAGTGCCACCACCCCCGCTGCGCTGCCACTGGATGTTGAGCGTGCCTGAACTGCAGGTGCCGCCGACCGTGAACGTGGCCGCTGCTGCGGCCACCACGGTGCTGTCGGCGGGCTGCGCCGTGATGGTCAGCACGGGCGCGGCCGCTGCCACTGTCAGCGTCGCCAGGTTGCTGGTGGCGCTGCCCGCGACGTTGCTGACCACGGCGCGAAAGGCCGCGCCACTGTCGCCCGCCACTGTGGCGGCCAGCGTGTAGCCAGTCGTGGTGGCGCCGGCGATGTCAACCCCGTTGCGCTGCCACTGGTAGGCCAGCGGCGCCGTGCCGGTGGCCGCGACATTGAAGCTGGCGCCTTGGCCCGCGAGCACGGCCAGGCTTGCGGGCTGCTGCGTGATGGTCGGCGGCACGGGCTGCGCTGCAGGCGGCACCACCACCAGAGCGAGCGGCGGGGGTGGCGCGTCGGCACTGCCACCGCAGGCGCCGACGAAGGCGCCCACCAAGGCGCAGGCGCTGGCCAGCACGGCGCGGCAGGCCAGCGTGCGCCAGCTTGGCGCCACAGATCGGCCCAGGGTGAAGGTAGCGCTGAGGTTGCTCATATCGCTCATGTCGCTCATGTCGCTCATGGTGTTGTCCGGTTCAGAACGAGAACTGCGCGGACAGGCCGAGCATGTGCAGCGGGCCACGCGTGGTGTGGACCTTGAAGCGGCTGGCGTCGAAGTCGATCCCCAGGCGCAGCGCCGGCGTGACCGCATAGGCCAGGCCGACGCCGATGAGCGGCTGCACTGTCGTCTGGCTGACGCTGCCCCAGACCGGGTTGGCGTGCTCGAAGCGCGTGCGCACGCTGGCCAGGCCCGCATGTGCGGCCACGCTCCACAAGGGCGCGAAGTCCCAGCGATAGCCGGCCGTGATGCCGATGCCGCTGACCTTGAAGTCGCCGCCGAATTCAAG
>JANNGN010000609.1:0-5873 GCA_031403895.1 Rubrivivax sp.
CCCGTCAGCGCTGCCAGCAGCCAGGCGCGCCGCAGCGGGCTCACCAGTCCTCCTTCACCGACATCACGGCCTGGCGCGACGCCGCGTTGCGCGCGCACAGCGCGGCGGTGGCGACGCCGGCAGCCAACACCGCAATCGCCAGCGCCGCCAGGCGCGGCCAGGGCAGCACGAGGTCCATCGTCCAGTGAAAGCTCTGCGGGTTGACGACATACACCAGCACCATGCTGATCGCCAGGCCCAGCGCCAGCCCCAGCAGCACGCCAGCGGCGACCCAGGCCGCAGCTTCGCCAGCGACCACGCCCACCACCTGCGCACGCGTCAGGCCCAGGTGCGACAGCAGGCCGAATTCCTTGCGCCGCGCCAGCACCTGCGCCGACAGGCTGGCCGCAATGCCGACCAGGCCAATCACGATCGCCACCGCCTGCAGGTAGTAGGTGACGGCGAAGCTGCGGTCGAAGATGCGCAGCGAGAGCCGGCGCAAATCCGCGCTGGACGCAAATTCCAGCAGCGCCGGGTCGGGCAGCAGGGCACGCAAGGCCTGCTGCACAGCGGACGGCGCGGTGCCGGGCAGCAGCCACAGCGCCAGGTCGTTGAGGCGCGTGTCGCCGGTGATGCGTCGGTAGTCCGTGTCGGCAATCGCCACCGCGCCGAACTGGCGTGCGTAGTCGCGCCACACGCCCAGCACGCGCGCGCTGTGCGGGCCACTGGCCAGTGGCAGCTCGATCAGGCTGCCGGGCTGTGCGCCGTAGAGAGAGACCATCGCTTCGCTGACGTACACACCCGTCTCGCCGGGTGTCGGCAAACCGGGCGTCTGCAACAGTGGCAGCGCCGCTGCGGGGTTGGCCAGCGGGCGTGCAATCAGCGTCACGGCTGGCCTGCCGCTGGAGAACTGCAGCGCTTGCAGGCGCGACGCTTCCAGCCGCTGCACTCCGGGAAGCTGCGCCGCGCGGGCCACGAATTCTGGGGTTAGCCATGCCTGCTCGGCTGCGCTGCTGGAGCCCGCGCTGCGTGCGTACAGGTCCGCCGGCAACACGCTGCCCAGCCACTGGCTTACCCCTTCGCGAAAGCTCGCCACCATCACCGTCAGCGCCACCGACAAGGCCAGGCTCGCCACCACGCCGGCCACGGCAGCGGTGGCAGTGCGGCGCTGGAAGCGGGCCCGCTGCAATGCCAGCAAAGGCAGCGCGCCACGCACGGCTGGCGCAGCGGCCAGCAGCGTGTGCATGACGGCGGGAATCAGCGCCACGCCGCCAAAGAGCAGCGCCGCGACCGCCGCATACGCTGCCAGCGGCAAACCCGCAATGGGCGGCGCAAAGGCGGCCGCCGCGCCCAGCGCCAGCAGCATGGCGCCGGGCCAGGCGGGTGGCGCGTCGGCCTGCGGAGCGCCCAGGCCCTTCAGCGCCAGTGCCGGTGCCAACTGTTCGGCCTGGCGCGCCGGCCACCAGCCACCCAGCACGGCAGAAAGCACACCCAGCAGGCCGAACGCGACTGTCCCCATAACGCTCAACCGAAGTGGCGGCGCGATGCCGGGAAAGTAGCCGCCGCCCAGGTCACCGGCCAGCAACCGCAGCGCCGCCGCTGCCATCGCCGCACCCAGCAGCAGGCCAATGGCGCTGCCGGCCGCGCCGAGCAGCGCACATTCGGCCAGCACCCAGCGCCGCCGTTCCTTCGCGGCCATGCCTAGCACGCCCAACAGCGCAAAAGCGGGCGTGCGCTGCGCCACCGACAGCGACACGACAGAGAACACCAGGAAGGCGCCCACGAACAGCGCCACCAGCGCCAGCACGGTGAGGTTGACGCGGTAAGCGCGCGACAGGTTGGAGACACGCTGCTCGGCCTCGCCGGCCGGCACGGCGGTGACGCCAGCCGGCAGCCGCAAGCGCTGGATCAGGGCCTGTGCATCGCTGCCCGGCAGCAGGCGCAGGTCGATGCGCGACAGGCGGCCGATCGCATCAAAACGCTGCTGCGCACCGGCCAGGTCCATCACCACCAGCGCGTTGCCGCCGGTGGCCACGCTGCCGGCGATGCGCAGCTGCTTGTAGCCGGGCCCGGCCTGCAGTTCCAGCGGCTGACCGGGTGCCAGCACGTCGCGTGCGGCGATGTTTGGAAAGGCGGCGTCGGGGTCGAGGAAGACGAGCCGGTCTTCACCCTCTGCCGGCTTTGGCAAGAGCGCCGGTGCCAGCGGCGCCGCCAGCAGCGCGTCAATGCCCAGCACGCGCATGGCGACGCGCTGGCCGCTGGCTGCGCGGGCATAGGTATCGACTTCCAGCACCGGGCTGGCGATCTCGACGCCGGGGTCGGTCGCCACGCGGTCGAAGAGTGCGTCGTCGAAGAGGCGGCCGCGCAAGCTGAGGTCCGGCTCGCCATTCGCCGCGCGCACAGCCGAAGAAAACTCGGCCAGCGCGGACGTGTTGATGAGGTGTACCGAATACGCCAGCGCCACGCCCAGCGCCACCGCCATCAACGCTGCACCGTGGCGCCAGGGATGATGGCGCCACTCGCGCACCGCGAGCAGGCGCAGCAGTGCCAGGTTCACAACCGCGCCAGGTTCATCGCACCGCAACTTCAACGCCGTGCGGCGTGAGGCGCAGCACGCGGTCGGCTGCGGCTGCAGCGGCGGCCGAATGCGTGACCAGCAGGCACGCCGCACCGGCATCACGCACCTGCGTGCGCAGCACCGCCATCACCTTGTCGGCGGTGCTGGGGTCGAGATTGCCGGTCGGCTCGTCGGCCAGGATCAGCCCCGGCGCATGCACCACCGCACGCGCAATGGCCACGCGCTGCAACTGCCCGCCCGATAGCTGCGCCGGCAGCCGCGCCGCCAAGGCGCCCAGGCCCACGGCTTCCAGCACCTGCGCCACGCGCGTCTCGTCCAGCCGCTTCAACAGGCGCAAGGGCAGGCCGACGTTCTCCGCCACCGTCAGATGCGGCAGCACATGGAAGGCCTGGAAGACGAAGCCCAGTTGTTCGCGCCGCAAGCGTGCGCGGGCGTTGTCGTCGAGCCCGGACAGGGCGCTGCCGTTGATGAATACCTGCCCACCGTCGGCTTCATCCAGGCCCGCAATGCAGTTCAGCAGCGTCGATTTGCCAACCCCCGATTCGCCCAGCAGCGCCACGAATTCGCCGCGCGCGATGCGCAGGTTCACGCCCTCAAAAACAGGGGTGGTGTCGAAGCGTTTGTGCAGGGACTCAAGGTGCAGCATGGCTGCTGCTGATGATGCCGCATCAAACGCCGCCGGGCTGCGTGCTATCGTCTTCGGCGCACTTCGCGCAGAGGTCTTTCGCCATGCCATACACCATCGATTTGTCGGGCCGTGTGGCCTTTGTCAGCGGCGCGTCCAGTGGCCTGGGCGCACAGTTTGCCAAGACCCTGGCGGCGGCCGGCGCGGGCGTGGTGCTGGCGGCGCGGCGCGTCGAAAGATTGAAGGCGCTGCGCGCCGAGATCGAAGCCGAAGGCGGTGTCGCCCATGTGGTAACGCTCGACGTGACTGACCCCGACAGCATCAAGGCCGCCGTGGCGCACGCCGAGACCGAGATGGGTGCGATCGACATTCTGGTCAACAACTCGGGCGTCAGCACGTCGCAGAAGCTGACTGACGTGCAGCCCGAGGACTACGACTTCGTGATGGGCACCAACACACGCGGCAGCTTCTTCATGGCGCAGGAAGTGGCCAAACGCATGATCGCGCGCAGCAAGGGCGAAGCACCCGGCACCTACACCGGCGGGCGCATCGTCAACGTGGCCTCAGTGGCGGGGCTGCGCGTGGTGGCGCAGCTGGGCGTGTACTGCATGAGCAAGGCGGCGGTGGTGCATATGACACGCGCCATGGCGCTGGAGTGGGGCCGCTTCGGCATCAACGTCAACGCACTCTGCCCGGGTTACATCGACACCGAAATCAACCACCACCACTGGCAGACCGAAGGCGGCCAGAAGCTGGTGCAGATGCTGCCGCGCAAACGCGTCGGCAAGCCGCAGGACCTGGACGCCGCGCTGATGCTGCTGTGCGCGAATGAAAGCCACTTCGTCAACGGCGCCGTGATCTCGGCCGACGACGGCTTCAGCCTGTAAATGCGCACATTGACGCCGCTGGAAGCACGCGTGCTGGGCGTGCTGGTGGAAAAGCAGGCGACGGTGCCCGACACCTACCCGCTGTCGCTGAACGCCCTGGTGGCGGGCAGCAACCAGAAGACGGCGCGCAGCCCGGTCATCGAAGCCACCGACGCCGAAGTGCTGACCGCACTCGACGGCCTGAAGAGCCTGAGCCTGATCTTCGAAGGCAGCAGCAGCCGCGTCGTCAAGTTCGAACACAACACCGGCCGCGTGCTGCAGGTGCCGGGTCAGGCGGTGGCGCTGCTGGCGGTGCTGATGTTGCGCGGGCCGCAGACCTCGGCTGAACTGCGGCTGAACTGCGAAAGGCTGCACCGCTTTGCCGACATCTCGTCGGTTGAAGGGTTCCTGGATGAGCTGGCCGCAAAAGCGGTGCCGATGGTGCTGAAGTTGGCGCGCGCCGCCGGTGAACGCGAGGCGCGCTGGGCGCATCTGCTGTGCGGTGAAGTGGCCCAGCCGCTGGCGCGCCCGCTGGCGGCGGACGACAGCGTGAGCGCGGGTGAGCTGTCCGCCATCAAGGCTGAGCAGACGCGGCTGGCCGCCGAGGTGAGCGAGCTTCGGCAACTGGTGCAGAAGATGGCTGCTGAACTTGGCATCGCCTGAGATCCGGAGACAACGCCATGCGTTTTGAGCTGCCCGCCGGCAAGTTGCTGGTCCACGAAGTGATCGTGCCGCTGCGTTGGGGCGACATGGACGCCATGGGCCACATCAACAACACGCTCTATTTCCGTTACATGGAAATCGCGCGCATGGAGTGGGTCTTCAAGGTCGGCGCCAGCACCGACCTGTCTGGCGAGGGCACCGTCATCGTCAACGCCTTCTGCAATTTTCTGCGTCAGCTTGAGTACCCTGGCGACGTGCGGGTGACGCTATTTGTGGCCAAGCCCGGGCGCAGCAGCTTCGAGACGTACCACACCATCGAGCGCACCGACGCGCCCGGTGTGGAGGTTGCCGAAGGCGGTGCGCGCATGGTCTGGACCAATTTTGCTGCGAAGAAGTCTGCGCCGATGCCGGACTGGTTTCGCGCCCATCTGAGGTGATGGCATAGAACGATGCCTGAGCGCCGGCTTCAGGGCACCGCGCTGTACGGCCCGCCTGCAGCCAAAGCCTTGAGGTACGCCGGTCGGGCATGGATGCGCGCCAGCCAGCCGGTGAGCGCGGGGTAACTCGCGTCCAGCCCTGCGCGTTCTGCCGCAGCTTCCACGGGGTAGCTCATCTGCACGTCGGCGGCGCTGAATTCGGCGCCCGCGAACCAGGGCCGGGTGCTGAGTTCGCTTTCCATGAAAGCCAGCAGCCGCTTGAGGTTGGGCCCGATGTAGCCGGCCGTGACCTTGTCGGCAATGCCACGCACGACTGGTTTGATGAAGAAGGGCACCGGCGCTTCGCGCACCTTGTCGAACACCAGTTTCATCAGCAGCGGCGGCATCAGGCTGCCTTCTGAAAAGTGCAGCCAGTAGGTGTAGCGGCGTTGTTCGGCGCTGCCCTGCACGGGCCGCAGCCGGCCGGCGCCATGCACATCGATCAGGTATTCGACGATGGCGCCCGACTCGGCCACCACGGTGTCGCCATCGCTGATGACGGGCGACTTGCCGAGCGGGTGTACACGCGTCAGTTCAGGCGGCGCCAGACTCGTCTTCGGGTGCCGCTTGTAGCGCTTCACCTGATACGGCACGGCAAGCTCTTCCAGCAGCCACAGCACGCGCTGCGAGCGCGAATTTTCAAGATGGTGGACGGTGATCATGCGGCGCATTGTGATGCGCTGCAT
>JANNGN010000610.1:0-1841 GCA_031403895.1 Rubrivivax sp.
GCCTCGGCTTGCGCGTACGCGGCACGCTCGAAGCTGTGGTGCGCAACCACGGTCCAGGCGACGCGGCGCAGTTCGGGCGCAGGTGATGGCGTCAAAGCCAGTGACTGGCGCGCGACCGCCACGGCCCTCTCGCCATCACCCGCACCCGAACTGCGCCGCGTCGCCTGGACCGTGGTCGCGCACCACAGCTTCGAGCGTGCCGCCTACCCGCAAGCCGAAGCTGCGTATGGCGAAGTGCTGACACTCACCGACGCGCGTGCGCCGGGCCGCATTGAACTGGTCGAACGCCAGGCCGCGGCGATCTACAAACAAGGCGAAATCGCGCGCGCGGCAGGCAATCCGCGCGACGCCGTCGGCCACTTCGCGCGCGTGACGGCGGTGGCCGCATTGCCGGCGGGCTCAGCCATCCGCGCCAGCGCGATGGTGGATTCAGCCGCCGCACTGATCGGCCTGAAAGACTGGGACGCCGCAGCGCGCACGCTGGAAGACTTCCGCCGCCAATACCCGGCGCATCCGCTGCAAGCCGACGTGGCGCCGAAGCTGGCGCTGGCCTATCTGGAACTGGGCCGCAACAGTTTGGCGGCCGCCGAATTCGAAAAAGTCGCCGCCACCGCGACACAGCCCGAACTGGCGCGCGCTGCGCTGTGGCAGGCGGCTGAACTGCACCAGAAGTCTGCTGACAAAACAGCGCCGAAGTCGCCCGCACTCGCCACCGCCATCAAGGCCTGGGAGCGCTATCTGCAAGCCCACCCGCAGCCCCTGGAGCCCGCGCTCGATGCGCGCTGGCACCTGGTGGCGCTGACCAGACAGGACGGCCAGTTGCCGCGCAGCACAGCCTGGGTGCGCGCCGTGCAGCAGGCCGACGCCGAAGCCGGTGCCGCCCGCACCGCGCGCACGCGCACGCTCGGTGGCCAGGCCACGCTGCTGCTGGCCGAGCCGGTGCTGGAAGCCTACAAGAAGGTGCCGCTCATCGAACCGCTGCAAAAGCAGTTGAAGCTGAAGAAATCGAAGATGGACGAGGCTCTGTTGGCCTACGCGTCTGCAGCCGACGTGGGCGTGGCCGATGTCACCACCGCCGCCACCTTCCACACCGCCGCGCTGTACCTGGACTTCGGCAAGGCGCTGATCGCTTCGCAGCGGCCAAAGAAGCTGAGCAGGATGGAGCTGGAGCAATACAACGTGCTGCTCGAAGAACAGGTTTTTCCCTTTGAAGAAAAAGCCATTGAATTGCACGAGACGAATGCACGCCGCACGGCGACGGGCTTGTACGACAGCTGGGTCAAGAGCAGTCTGATCGAGCTGGCGAAGTTGAAGCCGGTGCGCTACGGCAAGGCCGAGCGCGGTGATGCGTCGCTGGCCACCGACGTGGCCGCGCTGCAAGCTGCGCTGGGCAAGGCGCCGGCTTCGGCGCCGCTGCTGAATCAACTGGGCATTGCGCAGCGCCAGCAGGGCCAGTTCGAGCAAGCGCGCGCGCGTCGTACGAAGCCGCGATGGCAGCCGACCCCCAGGCGCCCTTGCCGCCGCTCAACCTGGCGATCCTGTACGACCTGTACCTGGGCGATGTGAGCAAGGCGCAAGTGCTGTATCAACGCTGTGTGGAACTGTCACCGCGGGATGCCACACAACTCAACCGTTGGTTGGCAGAACTCAAGGCGCGCAAGCCGGCGCCGAATAGTCCGGAGAGTCCGAATAGTCCGGGCAGTCCGGGCAGTCCGGCAGCGCCAGCCACTGCGGCTCCTGCATCACCCATCCCGGCAACTTCCACAGCGGTCGCCAGCCGCAAGGAGAAAGAATGACCCGCATCCTCTGTGGCTGCTGGCTGCTGATGTTGGCGAGTAGCG
>JANNGN010000611.1:0-1624 GCA_031403895.1 Rubrivivax sp.
GGTCAGTGTGCAGTGGGACGCCGGCCCGGCGGCGGGTGTGTCCAGCGCCGCGCTGATGAAAGACTTTGCGGCGGCCATCGACCGCGACCAGGGCTTCACCTACTTCAGCCGTGGCGACACGGCGGCTGCACTGGCGGCTGCCGCCAGCACGCTGACGGCCGAGTACAGCGCGCCCTACCTGGCGCACACCGCGATGGAGCCGATCAACTGCACCGTGCTCGTCAATGACAACGCGGCCACCGTCTGGGCTTCCACCCAGGTGCCCGACATCGCGCGCGCGGTGGCCGCGCGCCTGCTGGGCCTGGACAAGGAACAGGTGGATGTGCAGGTGCAGTACCTGGGCGGCGGTTTCGGGCGCCGGCTGGATGTGGACTTCGTGGCCCAGGCGGCCATCATTGCGCAGGCCATGCCGGGCCGGCCGGTGCAGACGATCTGGTCGCGCGAAGAGGATGTGCGGCACGACTTCTACCGCCCGGCTGCGGTGTCGCGCTTCAAGGCCGGGCTGGACGCTGCGGGCAAGCTGGTGGCCTGGCACAACCACTCGGCCAGCCAGGCCATCGTGCCGCAGATCATGGCGCGCTACGCCGCCGGCATCACCGGCATGCCGCTGCTCGCAAAGGGCCAGGCGCTGCTGGGCCAGGCGACGCGGCCACTGGGCTACCTGCCGGGCATGGGCATCGACAAGACGGCGGCCGAGGGTGCTTTCGACCAGCCCTACGAATTCCCGGCCGCGCGGGTGGACCACAGCATCGTGGCATCGCCGTTGCCGGTGGGCTTTTGGCGCAGCGTGGGCCATTCGCACCAGGCCTTCTTCAAGGAAAGTTTCATCGACGAGGTGGCGCACGCGGCAGGCGCCGACCCGGTGGCCTTCCGCGCCGCGCTGCTGACCCAGCACCCGCGCCACCTGAGGGTGCTGCTTCGCGCCGCTGAACTGGCCGGCTGGGGCACGCCCCCGGCTGCCGCGCCCGACGGCGCCAGGGTGGCGCGCGGGGTGGCACTGCACCACAGCTTTGGCTCCATCGTGGCGCAGGTGGCCGAGGTTTCGCTGGCAGCCGACAAGACGATCCGCGTGCATCGCGTGGTGGCGGTCATCGACTGTGGCCTGGCGGTGAACCCGAACCTGGTGCGCCAGCAGCTGGAAAGCGCGGTCGTGTTTGGCCTCTCGGCGGCGCTTTACGGCACGCTGAGCATTGAGCAGGGGCGCGTGCAGCAAAGCAACTTCCACGACCTGCCGGCGCTGCGCATCGATGCCTGCCCGTTGATCCAGACCGACATCATCAAAAGCCGCGCCCACCCCGAGGGCGTGGGCGAACCCGGCACGCCGCCCATCGCGCCGGCGGTAGCCAACGCGCTCTTCGTGCTGACCGGGCAGCGCCTGCGCAGCCTGCCTCTCAAAGTGAGCTGATGATCTAAGATGACGCCCATGCTAACGATCCAGATCAACGGCAAACCCACGCCCGTGAATGCCGAACCCGACACGCCCCTGCTGTGGGTGCTGCGCGGTGAGCTGCAGCTGACCGGCACCAAATTCGGCTGCGGCATGGCGCTGTGCGGCGCCTGCACCGTACACATCGACGGTGAGGCCGTGCGCGCCTGCGTCACGCCCATCGCGGCGGTCGGCGCG
>JANNGN010000612.1:0-1871 GCA_031403895.1 Rubrivivax sp.
ACGCCGACGGTCAGGTTGACGCCACCCGAGTTGTCGGTGTTGCTGAAGCTGATCACCATTTCCGACAACCAGCTTGGCGTGAATGCGGTGTTGTTGACATCCCAGCCGATGCCCACCACCGACGAGCCGGCACCGATGTTGAAATTCAGCACCGTGTTGCCTGCCGTGCCCGCAACCGCCACGCTGGTGATGCCGGCCACGTTGATGAGGACGTCAGACTGCTGCCCGAAGATGGGCGTTGTGCTGCTGCCAATGCCAACGAGCCGAGCGCTTGAGCCCCCTGCGCTGGCGGCATGCGCCTGGCTGATGAGCAACAGGGCCGCTGCGGCAGCGACGCCCTTGAGTGCATTCGAAAAACCGGCCATGCAAACCTCCCGATGGATGTGGAAAAGTCGCGCCCTGCCTGCTGGCCGCGCTGCACTTAATCTGCATGGATTGCAGTTTCCTGACAAGCCTGAACAGGCTTCATCCCCTTTGAATCGGGTGGACGGGTAAACCCGGTTTCGCGCTGCCACCGAATGCGGGCTGTTCAGGGGCAGGCGGCGATCACCTGCGCCACCGCCACGGTGAGTTTCTTGCCGTAGGGCACATGCAGGAATTCATTCGGCCCGTGGGCGTTGCTCTTCGGGCCCAGCACGCCGCAGACCATCATCTGCGCCTGCGGGAAACTGCGGCCCAGCATGCTCATCAGCGGGATCGTGCCGCCCTGCCCGATGTAACCCAGCGGTGCATCGAAGTTAGACATCGACGCCGCGTTGAGCGAGTCCTCAAGCCACGGCGCCAGGTCGGGTGCGTTCCAGCCCGTGGCGCCGAGTGCACCGGCGCGGCCATCGGCGTGGAATGTAACCCTGGCGTTGTAGGGCGCGTTGTCTTCCAGCAGCGTTTTCAGCTTCAGGCTGGCTTCGTTGCCATCGACCAGCGGCGGCAGACGCAGGCTCAGCTTGAAGGCGGTGTACGGCCGCAACACGTTGCCGGCGCTGGCCATGTCGGGGAAGCCGTCGACGCCCGTCACGCTCAGCGTGGGGCGCCAGGTGCGGTTGATGAGCGCCTGCACGGGGTCGGTGGTGGTGGGCAGGCTGGGTGCGCCGTCGGCACCGCAGGACCAGGGAAAACGCTTCCAGACTTCGTCCTTCAGGATCGCGGCCGTGGCTTGCGCCTGCGCCAGGCGTGAAGCGGGCATCTCGCAGTGGAAACTCTGCGGCAGCAGGTCGCCGGTCCTGGAATCTTCCAGCCGGTCGAGCACCTGGCGCAGGATGCGGAAGCTGCTGGGCACGAGGCCGCTGGCGTCGCCCGAATGCACGCCCTCGGTCAGCACTTCCACCCTCAACACGCCGCTCACCATGCCGCGCAGACTGGTCGTTAGCCAGAGCTGGTCGTAGTTGCCGGCACCGCTGTCCAGGCACACCACCAGTCCGACATTGCCCAGGCGTGGTTTCAGCGCGTCGAGGTAGGCGGGCAGGTCCGGGCTGCCGCTTTCTTCGCAGCTCTCGATCAGGCCGACGCAGCGCGGGCGCGCAATGCCTTGCTGGTCCAGCGCTTCGATGGCGGTGATGGCGGCGTACACCGCATAGCCGTCGTCGGCGCCGCCACGGCCGTAGAGCAGGCCGTTCTCGAACTTTGGCGTCCACGGCCCCAGGTCCTTGCGCCAGCCGTTGAATTCGGGTTGTTTGTCGAGGTGGCCGTAGAGCAGCACGGTGTCGGACGCGTCCGCCCTGGTCGCCGGGATGTCAAAGAAGATCACCGGCGTGCGGCCTTCGATGCGCACCACTTCGAGCGTCAGCCCCGCGACCTTGCGGCCTTCGACCCAGGCCGCAGCGTCGCGCACCACGCGGTCGATGAGGCCGTGTTCGGCCCACGCGGCATCGAACATC
>JANNGN010000613.1:0-7076 GCA_031403895.1 Rubrivivax sp.
CGGCCATTGACGAGCACCAGGCTGCGATTGCTGCCGAGACCGCGCAAGTCGATCGTGGCGCCGCCGCCCGTTCCGTTGTTGGTGCCGGGGCCGATCGCGGGCACGGCGGCCGGCAGGCCACGGATGATTTCTTCGATGGCCACAGGCTGCGACGCATTGATCTGCGCCTCGGTGACGCTGGTGATTGGACTGGTCGAAGCTCCGTTCAACGATTTGATGCGTGTACCGGTGATTTCGATGCGCTCGGCCGTTTGCGCAAACGCTGCTGAAGTCGCGAGCGCCAAGCCGCCACTCAGTGTGACAAGCACTGCGCTACATACCTTTGACTTTTTGAACATACACCACTCCTGTGGGAAAGTTGATCGGCTACCCCTGCTGCGCAGCAAGTCCCGTACCGGCGTTGTAAGCCGGGCAGAACGCCGCCTGCGCAGCGATGTAATTTCATTGTCAAGGTGAGGCCTATGGCCATCCCTCGGGAAAACCCATGGCGATATCCGTTGTTCACCGCCGCGCAGTCGAACTGGGCAGCTTTTTACTAGGTGGCCAACAGCAATCAGCCGGGTGCCCCCTTGCCGAGCCAAGTTTCGGTCTAGCGCAGCTTGCGCTGATTTTGTTGGTAAGCGGCAACAAGAATCGCCTTGGCATCGCGCATCGCCTGCACACGCAAGTCGCATGCGACCTGCATCGGGTGGCCGGTCGCCTCAGGCCGGCATAACGTCAAAGGCGATGGTCAGCCGGGTGGCCGGCTCGTGGAAGGGCAACGTGCCATGCCAGAACATCGACGGAAACAGCACCAGTCGCCCAGGCCTCGGCCGCACGCGCAAACGCACCGCGTCGCCAAGGCCGGTGTCGAAGTCGGGCTCGCCAAACTGCAGCCAGCCAGCCGGGCCATGAGCCACCAGGGTGCCGGGCGGCACGCTCACGTAGTAGCTCGAACTGATCCAGCCGTGCGGATGCACATGATTGGTGTGGTGTCCGCCCTGCCCCAGGCAGGACGACCAAGAGTCGGTGTAGCGCCAGGCCGCGCGGCGACGCCGCAGGAATGGGTGCGCTGCATCGTCCGGCAGCCGGGCGATGTAGCCGTCGATGGCCTCGCTGACAAGCGCCTTCAGGACGTTCACGAGGGGTAAGCCTTGCTCGAAGATGTCGCCGAGCGTCTGTGTGCCATGACGCAAGGTCTGATCCACGGGCGCGACGCGGTCACGGTGCAGGTCGGCAAGCTCCTGCGCGAGCGCTCGGTTGAAGGACGCCATGTCGTCGTGGCCCGCCGGTGGGGACAGGTCCAGCACCTCGACCAGGCGCGAGGTATCGTTGAGCCAGGCCTCGCGCGCGGTGTCCGTGAAGCGCCACGCCAAGCCCAGCAAGGCAGTCGCGTAGGCGTCGTCGGGTGCGATGCTGCAGGCTTGCAGCGCCTGCGCTTCAGCCTCTTCGGGCCGTCGCGCCATCAACAAGGTGGCGGCATAACCACAGCGCAGTGCGGCGTCGCGTGGGTCCAACGCCAGGGCTTGTTCATGGGCAAGCCGTGATTCCTGCAAGCGGCCCAGGCGGGCCAGGCAGCGGGCCTGCCCGTCGTGCAGGCTGGCGTTTCGCGGCTCGCGAGCCAGTGCCGTCGCGTACGCGGCTGCGGCGTCGGCGTAACGTTCGGCGCGCCACAGCAACTGGGCATGCACGGCCGGTGCCACTGAACTGGCCGCGTCGGTGGCCGTGGCAACTCGAAGTTCGGCATCAAAGTCTGGGTCGCCCATGCGCCAGCGCAGCCGGGCCAGGTCGTGGAGCGCAAGCGCGTGCGCCGGCTGGCGCGCCAGCGCGCGCTGGTACGCGGCCACAGCGTCGCCTTGACGACCCAGGCTCTGCAAGGTGTTGCCGTGGTTGTAGTGCGCATCCGCCGCGTCCAGACCCAGGGCCAGTGCACGTTCGTGGTCTGCCAATGCCGCGGCGTGGCGGTGGCGGCGCTGCAGCAACGTGGCGCGGTTGTGCAGCAATGCCGGCCTGTGGGGTTCGAGTTCGAGTGCGCGGTCCAGCGTGGCAAGTGCCTGCTCGGGCAAATTCTGCTCGTCTTCGATCTGGGCCTGCAGTTGCAGCCATGGTGCCTTGGCGGCGGGTCCATGGCTGAAGGCCAGCTGCAATGCCGATGCCGCATCGGCGACTCGGCCAGCCGCGCGCAGGACGCGGGCACGGTTGTAGTGGGCATCGGCATACCCGGGATCTATTTCGAGTGCCTTGTCAAAGGACTGCAGCGCTTCAGTGCTGCGCCCCAGGCTGTCCAGCAAGTTACCGAGGTTGTTGTGGACCTGAGGCTGGTGCGGCGCGGCCTGCAGCGATTGGCGCATCAGCGCTTCAGCCCGCCTCGGATCACCCCGTCGTCGGGCCAGCAGACCCAGCAGCTGCAACGCTGCCGGGTGCTCGGCGTGCAAGGTCAGGGCGCGTTCGTAGGCCTGTTCCGCCTCGGTGATGTCGCCGGCCTGCTGGCGCTCAAAGCCGTGGCGGACCCAGGCGTTCGCGTCGGCATGGGAGGTGTTCATGGGTGTAGAAGTGCGTCGCTCGTGAAGGAGTGTTGACGCAAGCTGTTGTACCGCGAGCGCGCGCGACACGAAAAAAGCGGGCCGCAGCCCGCCTCTTGCTCAACAAGTGCCAGCAGAAGTTCAGAACTTCAATCGAGCACCCACCGTGTACTGGCGCCCGATCACGTCGTACCACTGCGGGAAGGTGTTGCCGCTGTTGGTCGCAGTGGTGGCGATGGTGTTGCCCACGACTGGCGGCTGCAGATCCCCGGCGTTGACCACCGACAGCGTGAACCTGAGATTCTTCGTGGCATCCCAGGCGAAGTTCAGGTCCACATAGTTGTAGGACTTGATGGACGAAAAGTCCGCCAGGAAAGTGCCGCCTTGCACGTTGACCTTGCCGAGGTGGCGCCAGTTGTAGCCGGCGGTGAAGTCGCCCATCGACCAGGTGGTGCGCTGGCTCAACTTGGTCTTGGAAGTCGGCCCTCCACAGTCAGCGCCATAGACACCAACGCAGTCAATGTACGCCGTCGAAGGCAAGGACTTGAAGCCGTTCTCGGTGACGAAGGTGGCCTGCAACCCGAGATCAACGCGGCCATAGCTCGTCAAGTTCAGACGGTAGCTGACGCCGAGGTCATAGCCTTCGGCGCTGACGGTGCCAAGGTTGGACGATTGCGTGATAACACCCGCCGCGCCGTTCAGGCTGCCGGTGGTGGGATTGCGGGCAATCAGTCCGCAGAACGGGTTGCCCGCGCTGAAGCCAGGGTTCAAGGCCGCGCTGTAGCAGCCGTCGAGCACCTGATTGGTCGAGGCGCTCGATACGGCCTTTTCAATCTGAATCTTGTAGTAGTCCAGCGTCAGCGACAGGCCGGGCACAAACGTCGGCTCCCAGACAAAGCCGATGGTGGTGGTGTCTGCTTCTTCAGGGCTGAGCGCAGGGTTGCCGCCACCCGTGTTGCTGATCTGGCCGGCAGACGGAGCCGGCACTGCGCCGATCTGCGCCGTCGGCACGCCGGTGGCACGACACAGGTTGGACAGCGTGCCCGCCGTGTTGGCGTCGGCGCTGTTGATCAGGGCCAATTGGCAGGGATCAATGGCCCGGTTGGACAGGCCGCTGACCACCGGCGCATACAACTCGTTGATGTTCGGCGCACGGGTTGCGCGCTGTTGCATGGCGCGGAATCGCAGTCCCTTGAACGGTGCGTAGTCCACGCCGTACTTCCAGCTGCCGTAGTTCTTGCTGCTGGCTTCGGTCTTGAACTCGCTCTGGCGGTAACCGCCCTCGAGGTTCAGCGAGTGAACACCCGTGATGCCGCTGGCCAAGGGCACCACAGTTTCCAGGAAGCCTTCGCTCAGGCTCAGCGTGCCCGTACGGTCTGGCAGTGGCGCGCCAGTGCCGAGCACTTCGCCGTTGAGCTGCGAGGGGGCATCGGAGCGGTTACCCGCCGAGAGGTCACGCTTTTCGTAGCCCAGCGCCAGCGAAATCGGCGCCTGAGCCCAAGGGCTCTTCACGGGACCGAGGTCACCATTGACCGAGACCTGCGCGACTTTCTGCTCGACGAAGGTGGTCTGTACCGCTGTCTGGTTGATGAAGTTCAGCATCGCCGGCGTGATGCTGCCCGCAGCGCCAAACACGTTGATCGGCACACAACCGCCGCTGGTTACGGTGCAATTGGTCGTCGAGACTGAACGCAGGGCCTGCTGGAACTTTGATGCCGAGCCCCAGTTGATGCGCGAAGACAACTGATTCGTCGTGCCGTTCTGCAGGTAGGCGTCGTAACTCCAACTGGTCAGCAGCGGAATGGCGCCGCGCAGTCCGGCGGTCCATTGCGCTGTGGTGTTGTCGAAGGTATTGATGCGCGGGCCATACTCGACGAAGCGGCGACCGATGTTGAGCGTGATTTCCTGCGTGTTTCCGACGACGCAATTGGCCGGCTGCAGCGCAGCAACTACGGCGGGGTTAGGAACTTGAGGTGGCGTAAGCGTCGGCTTCGCCAGCTCCGCAGCCAGGAACGAACTGCAAAGCTGGGCGCGCATCGCATCCGGGATGAATGCGTTACCAACGGGCAGTTTCCAGTTAGGGAAACCTGCCGAAGCGAATGAACCTGACGGCGCCAGGTTCAGCGTGACCCCGCTCTTGGTATTCGTCAACTCGGCGTAGGCCTCGGCATGGTCGTTGATCGTGAAACGACCGATCGCCGACATTTGCGTGCGCTCAAGCGGCGTGACGAAGTAATTGAGCGGGTTGAAGTTGAAGTTGTCGGACTCAACCGCCGGGCGCAGGGCGCCCGTCGTCAGGTCGATGGCGCGGGTACCCGTGAACGGCGCCGGAATGCCCCCGAAAGTGCTCGGCGCGGCGGTGGGCGAACCGGAGCGCAAGCCGGTGGTTGAAGCGAGTTGAAACTCGCCGAACGAGCGCTCGCCCTGGGTCAGGGGTTCAGTTCGGGTCTTGCCGAAACTGAGTGCCACATTGCCTCGGCCGTCGGCAAGATTGGCGCCCAGAGTCGCGTCGCTGCGGTAGCGTTTGCTATCGTTTCGTTCCGAAACACCGTAACTCGTCGAGGCTTCTATGCCAGAGAAGTTCTTCCTCAGCACGAAGTTGACGACACCTGCCACCGCGTCGGCACCGTAGACCGCTGAGGCACCGCCGGTGACGAGGTCGATGCGCTCGATCAGGGCGATCGGAATCGCATTGGTATCGACCCGACCCAGCAGGTCGGCGGGCACTGCACGCCGGCCGTTCACCAGTACCAGGGTGCGGTTGACCCCCAGCCCGCGCAAGTCAATGGTGGCGATGCCGCCTGAGCCGTTGTTGGTGCCCGGGCCAATCGCCGGAATGGCGGCGGGAAGCCCGCGAATGACCTCTTCCAGCGCCACGGGTTGGGATGAGTTGATCTCTTCCGCGCCCACGCTGGTGATGGGGCTGTTGGAGATGGCGCCGATCGACTTGATGCGCGAACCCGTGATCTCGACGCGGGTGACATCCTGGGCCAGCACTGGCAGCATCGCGCCGCCAAGCGCGACGAGCACGCCGGTGCAAATCTTGGTTCTCTTAAACATGGGTGTTGAACTCCTGTGAGGACGGATTTCCGGTGAAAGACTGGCGCCGGCAAACTGGACATGGACCCGGGTTCTGCGCCCGGTTTCGGGTTCGGTGTCCGACGTGTGTACTGATTGTCACGGCTGCGGCGGAACTGTTTTTCGGCAACGGACTCTTCGCGGCCTGCGCCGTCTGGGCAGGGCCTCGACCTGGATTGGCCGTTACAACCAAAACTTCATCAATATCAAAGTCTTAGCCCGAAGACAGCCACTGCCGTGCCCCGCAGTTGGGGGGCACGCGATCAGGGTTCGCACTGATGAATCGGTACATTCGGGCGTTGGTGCCGGACAACAGTTGGCGGCGCCGTGAAGGTGTCATGGTGGCATTCGGAGCCAGGGCGTTGCACTGTCCAGTGTGCACAGTGCCAGGGCCAAGTACCTGCTGATGCTGAAGGACGGTTCAGCCGATCAAACCGTCGCCAACCTCGGCACCGCCGCCAATAGCTGTTTCGTGTACTCCCGCGACGGCCGCGCCAGCACCTCGACGCAGGCGCCCTGCTCTTCGACGCGCCCTGCCCTCATCACCACCAGCCGGTCGGCCACGTACTCGACGACACCGATGTTGTGCGTGATGAAGAGGTAGCTCACGCCCAGTTCACGTTGCAGGTCGCGCAGCAGGTTGAGGATCTGCGCCTGCACTGACACGTCGAGTGCAGACGTCGGCTCGTCGCAGAAGATGAGTTGCGGCTGCACCGCCAGCGCACGTGCGATGGCGATGCGCTGGCGCTGGCCGCCGGAAAATTCGTGCGGGTAGCGCATCAGCGCTTCGCGGCGCAGGCCCACCTGGTCGGTCAGGCGCTCCAGCCTTGCGCGGCGCTGGTTGGCGTCCAGGTCGGGTTGCAGCGCGGCCAGGCCTTCTTCCAGGATTTCATAGACGCGCATGCGTGGGTTGAGCGACGCGAAAGGGTCCTGGAAGATGATCTGCACCTGGCGCCGCGCGGCACGCAGTTCTTCGCCTTGCAGTTCGAAGAGGTTGCTGCCGTTCAGCAGCGCCTTGCCTTCGGTGACGGACAGGTGGCGCAGCAGCTGCACGATGGCCTTGCCAATGGTCGTCTTGCCGCAACCCGACTCGCCCACCAGCGCCAGCGTTTCACCGGCGTGGAGCTGGAATGACACGCCATCGACCGCATTGAAGTAGCCGCTGGTGCGCTGCAGGATGCCGCTGCGGATGGGAAAGCGCACGCGCAGGTCTTGCACGTCCAGCAGCGGCACGCCGGTCCGTGCAGCTGAGACGTTAGCAGCCGGTGCCGTGGCGGCTGCGGGCACTGCCGCCACGCGGGCCTGCGTGGCGGCGCCAGGCTCGTACGTCTGTTCATAAAGCAGGCAGCGCACTTCATGCCGTGCGCTGACTTCCTTCAGCGCGGGCAAGGTGCTGGCGCAATGCGGCATCACCTGCGCGCAGCGCGGCGCAAATCTGCAGCCGGTGAAGGTCTGGTTGAGCGCAGGCACGGTGCCGGCGATGGCCTCCAGTGGCCC
>JANNGN010000614.1:0-3613 GCA_031403895.1 Rubrivivax sp.
TAGAAGGTCATGCTCTGTTCGAGCATCAGGCGGTGGAAGTTCCAGCGCAGCCGCATCGGGAAGTTGCTGAAGATGCCTTGGTACTTGTACAGGGCCTGCATCGACGCGAAGGCAATGCTCAGCAGCAGCACCCCGCCCAGCACCCACAGCAGCCGGCCATGCTGCTGCCAGAGTTCTGCGGGCTTGGTGCTGGCCAGCATGTCCACCACGTGCGCCATCATGCTGAAGAGCAGCGCTTCGAAGGCACCGATGGCCGCTGTGAACACCGTCAGCAGGACCAGGAACGGGCGCACGCCGTGGGTGCATTCCCACAGGAAGGCGAAGAAGGTCTTCGGCGGTGCGCTCGGCATGGCGTCCGGGTACGGATGCACAAGCCGCTCGAATCGTTGGAACACGGTTGCTCCCGGGTTGTAGCCGGCGGCGCGAGCGCGCGCGGCCATGAAGGCGGTGGTCGGCCATTGGACGCAGCCTGACGCAACCACTTGCTACTGCTTGCGGCCCGCCAAGGGCGGCATTATCCAAGGCGCCGGTGACGGCCGCATGGCCTGGAGTGTCTATGCCCTTCGAGCAGCCAAAGCCTGTTTGACCCCCAGAAAAGCGAAACCCCTCCGCACCGTTGCCGGTGGGAGGGGCGGGCAACCGAAGCTGCCAGTGGGGCTCCGGAGGAATGAGGTCCGGGGCTCCTGACGCGCCGTCAAAGCGCCGTCTTGGGTACCTGCAAGCAGGCAAGCTCAATCTACGCGTGGAGCCGCCCAGCCGCAAGCTGCAATTTCATCCATCACATCCGGTGCGGGGTTAGCAGCTCATCGACCCAGCTTTGCACGCGCTGCGTCACCGCGTCGTCCATGCGGATCGTGCGCCCCCATTCGCGCGCGGTTTCGCCCGGCCACTTGTTCGTGGCATCCAGCCCCATCTTGCCGCCCAGGCCGCTGACCGGCGACGCAAAGTCCAGGTAGTCGATGGGCGTGTGTTCCACCAGCGTGGTGTCGCGCACCGGGTCCATGCGCGTGGTGATGGCCCAGATCACTTCCTTCCAGTCGCGGATGTCAACGTCGTCGTCGGTGACCACGATGTACTTGGTGTACATGAACTGGCGCAGATAGCTCCACAGGCCGAACATCACGCGCTTGGCGTGGCCCGGGTAGGCCTTCTTGATGGAGATCACGGCCAGCCGGTAGCTGCAGCCTTCGGGCGGCAGGTAGAAGTCCACGATCTCCGGAAACTGCTTGCGCAGGATCGGCACGAAAACCTCGTTCAGTGCCACGCCCAGCACCGCCGGTTCATCGGGGGGTTTGCCGGTGTAGGTGGAGTGGTAGATGGGATCTTGCCGGTGCGTCAGGCGCGACAGCCGGAACACCGGGAACCAGTCCTGCTCGTTGTAGTAGCCGGTGTGGTCGCCGAAGGGGCCTTCCAGGGCGTGCAGGTAGCCGCCCTTTTCCTTCAGCTTGACGCCATATTCGGACTCGCCCTCAAAGCCGGCGGGCGCGGTTGGAATGTGGCCTTCGAGCACGATCTCAGCGCTCGCCGGCACCTGCAGCATCAACCCGCCCTCGCCCACGCCGCTGGCCACGACTTCGGTGCGGCTGCCGCGCAAGAGGCCGGCAAACTGGTACTCCGACAGGGTGTCCGGCACGGGCGTCACGGCGCCCAGGATGGTGGCCGGGTCGGCGCCCAGCGCCACCGCCATGGGGAAGGGCTGGCCCGGGTTGGCGAGTGCGAAGTCGCGGAAATCGAGCGCGCCGCCGCGGTGCGCCAGCCAGCGCATGATGACTTCGCGGCGACTGACGACCTGCTGGCGGTAGATGCCCAGGTTTTGCCGCAGCCGCGGCGCCGGCACCGACTGCGGGCCGCGCGTGATGACCAGGCCCCAGGTGATCAGCGGCCCGGCGTCACCGGGCCAGCAGGTTTGCACCGGCAGCAAGCCGAGGTCGATCTCATCGCCCGTCATGACCACGTCCTGGCAGGGCGCGCGGCCGCGCACGGCAGGCTTCATGTCCCACAGCGCCTTGGCCATCTGCAGCAGCTTGCCGGCGTCCTTCAGGCCCTTGGGTGGCTCGGGTTCCTTCAGGCTGGCCAGCAGTGTGCCCACGTCGCGCAGCTCTGAAACCTCGGCCGCCCCCATGCCCAGGGCCACGCGTTTAGGGGTGCCAAACAAATTGATAAGGCAGGGAATTTTGTAACCCTGGGGATTTGTACAGAGCACCGCCGGGCCGCCTGAACGAAGCAACTTGTCGCCGATTGCCGTCATTTCCAGTTGCGGAGACACCGGCTGGCTGAACTTTCGAAGCTCGCCAAGACTTTCAAGCTGCCCGATGAAGTCCCGGAGGTCGTTGTATTTCATGCCGTTCTAGTCTAAAGAATCTATTTGATATTCTTGACCGTGTCTGAAGCGCTTTCTAGAATTCGACTAGACCTGAAAATTCAGGGTTTACCCGCGATGGTGTCAACGCTAGGGCGGCATCCCGGTAGTCCCCCCTCGGCCAGGAAGCAGTTGCCAGACCGAGGCGCACGCCTTGCAAATGATTATCACTGTGGCCCTGCTTCGCGCCCCTGGCCGGCGCAGGCCCAGAGAACAACAGGAGTAGAAAACAATGCGAGCCAGCCACATGCTGCGCCGGGCCCGGTCCGCCACCGCCCGATCGCTTTTGGTGTTTGTGCGCGACGTGGGCCGTGGCATGCTGGAGGTGAGCCACAACACGCTCGCACTCGTCGGCCTCATTGCCCTCACCCTGGGGCTCTTTGCCGGCGGCCGCAGCGAAATGCGGCATCAGGTCGAGCAGGTCGCCCTGGAGTGGTTGCAGACGCGCCAGGAAGCACGCGACGTGGCCTCGGGCAACGTGCTTGCCAGCGTCTCGGAACCCGAAGCGGTCAGCCGTGCCACTGCGGCCGACTTGAAGGATCTGCCGCGCCAGCAAGCCACGCTGGCGGCCTGGATCGCCCGCCGCTACAAGGTGGCACCCGAACCTGTGGGCGCACTGGTCCAGGAAGCCTTTTTGATCGGCCAGCGCGCAGGCCTGGACCCGACGCTGATCCTGGCCATCATGGCCGTGGAATCCAGCTTCAACCCCTTTGCACAGAGCGCCGTCGGCGCCCAGGGTCTGATGCAAGTCATGACGCGTGTGCATGACGACAAGTACATCGCCTTTGGCGGCATCCGCGCCGCCTTCGACCCGATCAGCAACCTGCGCGTCGGTGTGCTGGTGCTGAAAGAGTGCATCGCGCGCGCCGGCAGCGTGCAGGAAGGCCTGCGCTACTACGTGGGCGCAGCATTGCTGGAAGGCGATGGCGGCTATGCGGCTCGCGTGATGCAGGAGCAGGGCCACATGCGCCGGGTGGCCGACGGCGGCCGCGTGGCACTGAACGCATCGAATGCACCGCCGCCGCAGGCACAGCCCTCGGCGCCCGTCCTGCAGCAAAGGCCCATCAGCGTTGACTTTGCGCCGGCCGCCCCGGCATCCAGCTCTGCCGGCGACGTGGAACAGGTGGCCCTGCTGCGCTGAACCGGGCCGGGCCTGCCGCTGGGCTGACGCTACACTTCAAGCCCGCGCGACTGGCGATAGGGGCCACGCCCCAAGGTGGAAGACCACCGGGAAGCGCGGGCCGTGAAGGTCTT
>JANNGN010000615.1:0-1674 GCA_031403895.1 Rubrivivax sp.
TGCGCCGCGCTCGCTGACGCTGGCTGAAACTGTTTCCAGCACGACGGCGACCGCATCGCGGGCCGGGCTTTCGACCGGGCAGGTGCACGTGATGTCGCCGACGGTGCGAAAGCGCACAGTTCTTTCAACGGCCTGCTCGCCAGGGCGCAGCGGCGTCAGTCCGGTGACCGGCACCAGCAAGCCTTTGCGCTCGACCACTTGACGCCGGTGCGCGTAGTACAGAGACGGCAGCTCGACGTTTTCGCGCGCAATGTATTGCCACACGTCGAGCTCGGTCCAGTTGGAGATAGGGAACACACGGAAATGCTCGCCGGGTGCCAGGCGGGTGTTGAACAGCGTCCAGAGTTCGGGCCGCTGGGCCTTGGGCTGCCACTGGCCGAAGCCGTCGCGGTGCGAAAAGATGCGCTCCTTGGCGCGGGCTTTTTCCTCGTCGCGGCGCGCGCCGCCGATGAGGGCATCGAAACGGAATTCCTCGATCGCTTCGAGCAGCGTCACCGACTGATGCACGTTGCGCGACTCACCGGCGTGGGCCAGCCGCACCGTGCCGCGCTTCATGGAATCCTCGACGCTGCGCACGATCAGTTCAGCGCCAAGCTCGCTGGCGCGCAGGTCGCGGAAATCGGTCACTTCCGCAAAGTTGTGGCCGGTGTCGATCATCAGCAGCGGATACGGGATGCGGCCCCTGCGCTCCTGTCCGACGAAAGCTTTTTCCGCGCACTTGAGCAACACCAGCGAATCCTTGCCGCCGGAGAACAGCAGGGTCGGGCGCTCGAATGCGGCCGCCACTTCACGCAGGATGAAGATGGCTTCTTCCTCCAGCGCGTCGAGATGAGAGTTGCTCAGCTTCGCTTCGCGTGGCCGGTGGTTCAGTGCGTCGAGCAAATGAGGTTCGGTGCGGGCGTTCATGCGGAAACCTCGTCCTTCGTTGCTACAGCCGCGTGCAGTCCACATTCCTTGGCCGTTTCGTCTTCCCACCACCAGCGCCCGGCTCGAAAATCTTCGCCCAGGCTGATGGCCCGGGTACAAGGTGCGCAGCCGATGCTGGGGAAAAATTCGTCGTGCAGCGGGTTGTAATCGACGCTGTTGACGCCGATGTAGTGCCACACGTCGCCCCAGGTCCAGTTGGCCAGGGGATTGAATTTGACGCGGCCGGTGTTTTCGAGCTCGCCGCTGGCCATCAGCGGCACCTCGGCGCGCAAATTCGACTGCTCGCGGCGCAGTCCGGTCACCCAGGCACGCTGGCCGGCCAGCGCGCGCTCCAGCGGCTCGACCTTGCGGATGTGGCAGCAAGCCTGGCGCAGTGCAAGGCTCCTGAACATCGCATCGCTGCCTTCGCGCTGGACGAACCGGACGACGGATTCATTGACCGGCCGGTACACGTTGACCGGCACGCGTGAAGTGGCTTTGGTGCGCTCCAGCAATGCGATCGTCTGCGGATGCAGCATTCCCGTGTCCAGGACGAACAGGGGAATGTCGAGCTCCAGGCTGTGAATCAGGTGCGTGACGACCACGTCTTCGGCGCCCAGGCTGGAGGCCTGGGTTAACGGCGAGAAGTCGGCCGCCGCGCGTATCAGCAAGGTCTGGGTTTCGGTCAGCTTGGCGTCGAAATCTTGCGAGGCGCGGGCGTGCAGCTCAATCGCTCCCATCACAGGGCCTGCGTGAACAGCGGATGAA
>JANNGN010000616.1:0-4410 GCA_031403895.1 Rubrivivax sp.
CGGCATCCTCGTCATCAAGAAGCCCTGGCCCAGCATGATCCGCACGATCTACGGCGACCCCGAGCGTTTCGTCAAGAGCTACTACCCGCCCGAACTGAAGGGCTACTACCTGGCCGGTGACGGTGCCATCCGCGACAAGGACACCGGCTAGTGCACGATCACCGGCCGCATCGACGACGTGCTCAACGTCAGCGGCCACCGCATGGGCACGATGGAGATCGAATCCGCGCTCGTCAGCCATACCGAACTGGTGGCCGAAGCGGCGGTGGTGGGCCGGCCTGACGACACCACGGGCGAAGCGATCTGCGCCTTCGTCGTGCTCAAGCGTTCGCGTCCCACGGGCGACGAAGCGAAGAAAATCGCCAACCAATTGCGCGCCTGGGTGGCCAAGGAAATCGGCCCCATCGCCAAGCCCAAGGACATCCGCTTTGGCGACAACCTGCCCAAAACGCGCAGCGGCAAGATCATGCGCCGCCTGCTGCGCAGCATCGCCAAGGGCGAGGCCATCACGCAGGACACCAGCACGCTGGAGAACCCCGGCCATCCTCGATCAGCTGGGCCAGGCCCACTGATCGACCGCCCGCCAGGGCGGCGCAGCGCCAGCGGCGGGGATGCGGGTTCAGTGGGCACTCATGTTGCGAATCAACGTGATGGGCTCACCAGAACCCGGCCATCCTCGATCAGCCAGGCCAGGCCCACTGGTCGAAGCTTCTGCGGGCGCCATGCGCTACAGTGCCTGCAGGAGAAACGCCATGCCACTGGTCATCGTTGGAGTGCTGTTGCTGGCGGCCAAGATGGCCGAGTTCGGCCCGTTCGCCACCTGGTCGTGGTGGATCGTGCTGGCGCCCTTTGGCCTGGCCGTGCTGTGGTGGGAGTTTGCCGATTCATCGGGCTGGACCAAGCGGCGCGTGATGGACAAGATGGAAGCGCGCAAGGTGAAGCGGCGCAAAAGCATGATGGAGTCGCTGGGCCTCGGCACCAAGCGCCGCGACCAAATCGCCACCAAGGCGAGCGCGGCCAAGGCGCGCCAGGTCTCGGCAGACCCGACACACGGCGGGCGCGACGGGATCAGCAAACCGGAAGCGCCGAAGCCGCCGCCAGCAGCCTCTGCACCCTCTGCACCGCCGCCGCCCACGCGGCGTGAGCCGCGCCTCTGAGCTGAGCACGCGCCGGGTGCTGCGTTGCTTCAGTGGCCTGCCGGTCGCCGCTCTATCGCTGCACAGTCGCCGCCCGGGCGCGGCTCAGTCGCCATCCAACACCGCCCCCGCACTGGCACTGTTGGCGTTCTTCGCAAACTTGGCCATCACACCCCGCGTGTAGCGCGGCAGCGGCTGGGTCCAGGCCTTGCGCCGCTGCGCGATGACTGCATCGTCCACGTTCAACTGCAGCAGCAGCCGGTGCGCGTCGATCGTGATGCTGTCGCCTTCGTGGACCAGCGCGATCAGCCCACCGGCATAGGCCTCGGGTGCGACGTGGCCCACCACCATGCCCCAGGTGCCGCCTGAGAAGCGGCCGTCGGTGACCAGGCCCACCGTCTCACCCAGGCCCTGGCCGATGAGCGCCCCGGTGGGCGCCAGCATTTCGGGCATGCCGGGGCCGCCCTTGGGGCCCAGGTAGCGCAGCACCATCACGTCGCCGGCCACTATTTTGGCGGCCATGATGGCGGCCAGAGCGCTCTGTTCGTCGTCGAAGACGCGCGCCGGGCCCGTCATCACGGGGCTCTTCAGGCCCGTGATCTTGGCCACGCAGCCTTCGGGGCTCAGGTTGCCTTTCAGGATGGCGAGGTGGCCCTGGGCGTACATCGGGTTGTGGATGGGGCGGATCACGTCCTGGTCGGCACGCAGCGCGGGTTCGCCCTTGAAAATGTCGTCCAGGTTCTGCGCCACCGTCTTGCCGGTGATGGTGATGCAGTTGCCGTGCAGCAGGCCAGCGTCGAGCAACACCTTCATCACCGCCGGGATGCCGCCGGCGCGGTGCAGGTCGATGGCCAGGTATTTGCCGCTGGGCTTCAAGTCGCACAGCACCGGCACCTTGCGCCGCATGCGCTCGAAGTCGTCGATGCTCCAGGCCACGCCCGCCGTGTGCGCGATGGCCAGGAAGTGCAACACCGCGTTGGTGCTGCCGCCGGTGGCCATGATCACGGCCACCGCATTCTCAATCGCTTGTTTGGTGACGATGTCGCGCGGCTTCAGGTCTGCGTTCACCGCTGCCACCAGCGCGCGCGCCGCAGCTTTGGTGTGGGCCACGATGGGGTCTTCGACGTTGGCCATCGTCGATGAAAACGGCAGGCTCATGCCAAGCGCTTCAAATGCCGAACTCATCGTGTTGGCGGTGTACATGCCGCCGCAGGAACCGCTGCCAGGGATGGCGCGGCGCTCGATCTGAACGAAGTCTTCTTCGCTCATCTTGCCGGCGCTGAACTGCCCCACGGCTTCGAAGACGCTGACGATGTTGAGGTCCTGCCCTTTGTATCTGCCGGGCAGGATGGTGCCGCCATAGACGTAGATGGCCGGCACGTTGGCGCGCAGCATGCCCATCATGCCGCCGGGCATGTTCTTGTCGCAGCCGCCGATGACGAGCACGCCGTCCATCCACTGCCCGCCCACACACGTCTCCACGCAGTCGGCAATCACCTCGCGCGACACCAGGCTGTACTTCATGCCCTCGGTGCCCATCGCCATGCCGTCGCTGATGGTCGGCGTGCCGAAGATCTGCGGGTTGGCGCCTGACGCTTTCAGCTCGTCCACCGCTGCGTCGGCCAGTCTCTGCAAGCCCGAATTGCACGGCGTGATGGTGCTGTGCCCGTTGGCCACACCGATCATCGGCTTGCCGAAGTCGGCCTCGGTGTAGCCCATGGCGTAGTACATGGACCGGTTGGGCGCGCGGGCGACGCCCTCGGTGATGTTCTTGGAGCGGCGGTTTGAGCTCATGGGCAGGTTCCGGTTGATCGACCGGGAGTTTATCGGGCCCGTGGACAATGGCTGCTGTTTGCTACCGGAGCGTGTCGATGCTTGTGCATCCCCAGTTCGACCCCGTGGCCCTGTCGCTGGGGCCGATCCAGATTCACTGGTACGGGCTGACTTACCTCGTGGCCTTTGCGCTTTTTCTGTGGCTGGCCCGCAAGCGTGTGCAGCGCGCCGACTTCGTCGCTGCGGGCTGGGCCCGCCGCGACGTGGAAGACATGCTCTTCTACGGCGTACTGGGCGTGATCATCGGCGGCCGCGTCGGCTATGCGCTGTTCTACAAACCTGGCCAGTACCTGGCCAACCCGGCCGAGATTCTGATGGTGTGGAAGGGCGGCATGTCGTTCCACGGCGGGCTGCTCGGCGTGATCGCGGCGATGGCGCTGTACGCGCGTTCACGCAAGCGCAGCTTCCTGCAGGTCATGGACGTGGTGGCGCCCTGTGTGCCCACGGGGCTGGCCGCCGTGCGCATCGGCAACTTCATCAACGGCGAACTGTGGGGCCGCCCGGCCGACCCGTCCTTGCCGTGGGCGATGGCCTTTCCGCAAAGCGGCAGCATGGTCGCGCGGCACCCGTCGCAGATTTACCAGTTTTTGCTGGAGGGGCTGCTGCTCAGTGTGCTGCTGTGGTTCTATGCCCGGCGCGAACGCGCGACCGGGCAAGTGGCCGCAGCCTTTGTCTTCGGCTACGGCGAGCTGCGTTTCGTGGCCGAATACTTTCGGGAACCCGACAGCTTCCTCGGCTTGCTGGCCGGCGGCATGAGCATGGGGCAGTGGCTGTGCCTGCCAATGATCGCGGCCGGCGCGGGCCTGTGGTGGTGGTTTGGGCGCAAGGGGCAAGCGCGATGAGACAGGTCTTTCTCGACACCGAAACCACCGGCCTGAGCGCCGAGCAGGGCGACCGCATCATCGAAGTCGCGTGCATCGAGTTCGACAACCGGCGCGACACCGGCCGCCGTCTGCACCATTACCTGAACCCGGGCCGCAGCAGCCACCCCGACGCGGTGCGCGTACACGGCATCACCGACGAATTCCTGGCTGACAAGCCACCCTTTGCCAGCATCGTGGACGAGCTGCTGGAGATGCTCTCAGGCGCTGACGTGGTGATCCACAACGCGGCCTTCGACGTCGGCTTCCTCAACGCCGAACTGGCGCGCCTGGGCCAGCCGCCCATCACGCAAACGGTGGCGCGCATCACCGACACGCTCTTGATGGCGCGCCAGATGTTCCCGGGCAAGAGCAATTCGCTCGACGCGCTGTGCCGCCGTCTGGAGGTGGACAACTCCAGGCGTGACCTGCACGGCGCGCTGATCGACGCCGACCTGCTGGCGCAGGTCTATCTGAACCTGACGCGGGGGCAGGATTCGCTCGTCATCGAAGCGGCCCAGGAATCGCGCGATCCGGTGCCCGGCGGCGCGGCTGACCTGCGCACGCTGAAGCTACCCGTG
>JANNGN010000617.1:0-2284 GCA_031403895.1 Rubrivivax sp.
GCGCTCGTCGATGCTGGGCAGCGTGGAGCCGTCCTACAAACCTGGCGTGCGGCTGACCAACCTGGCCGACCCCGCAGCGCCCAGCCTGCCAGGCTACGTGCTGGCCGCCATCCGCGAGGCGTTGCCCGCCTTCGAACGCCAGATCAAGGGCTTCGCGATGCCCGACGCGGTGCTGACTGGCGTCGAGACGCGCACCTCGTCACCGCTGCGCATCACGCGCGGCAAGGACTGGCAGAGCCTGAACGTGAAAGGCCTGTACCCCGCCGGTGAAGGTGCGGGTTATGCCGGAGGCATCATGAGCGCGGGCGTGGACGGCATCGAGGTTGCCGAGGCGCTGGGCGCCAGCCTGTTGGCGTCACTGGGCAGCGCTGCGCGCCAGCAGGTGTAGCACCGCGTCGGGCACGGCGCGGCTCAGGCCGTCACAGACTGCGGGGTCGTCGAGATCGGCGCCAGCGCCCGCCGAAGGCGTCTGCCCTTCAAGGCCGCCACCCAACACCAGCAGCGGCGCCACGGCAGGATCGGCCCACACAGCACCCCAGGCGTCGGGCTTCAGGTCCACCGCCTGCAGGAAACCCATGCACCACTCGCGCGCATCGGCAAACTCGTCGGCGCCTTGTTCGGCGATGCTGAAGATCGGCTCCCAGTCATTCGGCGCCTCACGCAGTTGCTGGCCCAAATGGCGCAAATGGCGCAGCGCCAGCACCACCGTGTTCTTGCGCTGGCGCCGGGTGGCAAAGGGCGCGGCTTCGTCGGTGCCTGGCGGGTCGCCGCCCCAGATCAGCGGCAGCCAGTCCGCAGTGGGAATGGCCCGCAACGCGGCCGGGCCGATGGCCAGGGCGGTGAGGTAGCCGTCAAAGCCGTCCAGGCTCATCGCGGTGTCGGCCGGCAGGCGCTGCAGCAGCAGGTCCAGCGCGGCAACCTCTTCGGACTTGAGCGGGGTGACGGGGGACTCAGGGTCGTAGTCGGGATAGATCACGTGCCGAGGTTACATCAGCCGCAGCCCATCACCGGCTGGCAGCCCGTTCGGGAAAGCGGGCCACGTAATAGGCCAGGGTGTCCAGGTCTTCGAGCGGTATCTGGCTCATGGCTGCCGACATCGCCTGCGTGTACCCCGGACGCGTGCCCGAGCGGAAACCCCGCAAGCTCATCTGCAGGTAATCCTCGCGTTGCCCTGCAATGCGCGGCACCTGTTGCCCGCCGCTGAAATCCGCCCCGTGGCAGAAAACACATTTGTGCTGTTGCGCCAGTGCCCGCGCTTGGTCCATGCGCGCTGCATCGGGCGGTGTCGCGGGCGGCGGGGCGGGCACGGGTGGCAGCGTGCCGATGAAGTCCGAGAAGCCGCGCATATCGTCGTCAGTGAAGCTCTTGGCCACTGCCGTCATGCCTTCGTTGCTGCGCCTGCCCTCGCGAAACAAAAACAGTTGCGTGATGGCGTAGAAAGAGGGCTGGCCGGCAAGCACCGGCGTGAGCGGCATGTTGCTGCGCCCGTTGGCGCCATGACACGCAGCGCACTGCGCGGCAAAGCGCTGCGCGTAGTTTGCGGCTCCAGGGCTGGCGGCGCTGGCGGCGCTGCTCGCCGCAGCGCCGGCTTTTCGGGCCTTTGTCTGCCCGCCAGCCTGTGACGAGAAAACCACCAACGCCAGCACTGCCGCGCAGGGCGCTAGCCCCGCAGACCAGCCCCTCATCACTTGCCGTAGCTGATGCGGTAGATCGCCCCGGCGTGATCGTCGCTCACGAGCATCGATCCGTCCTTGAGCACCAGGAAATCCACCGGGCGACCCAGATAGGTGTTGTTTTCGACGAAGCCCGTCATGAACGGTTCAACCTTGGCGCCACCCTTGCCGTCGGGCCACGCGACCGAGATGTCGGCGTACTTCTTGGTGCGGTTCCACGGACCGTGGCGCGCGATGAACATCGCGCCCTGATACTTGGCAGGGAACATCTTGCCGCTATAGAACGTCATCCCCAGCGAGCCGGCATGCGGCCCCAGCAGAGCGGCCGGCTTGACGTAGTCGTCGCACGACTTGCCCCAGCCGAATTCCGAATCGGGGAGGTTGCCCTGGTGGCAGTACGGAAAGCCGAAATGCTGCTCGCCGGGCTTGGTCACGACGTTGAGCTCGTCGTTGGGCAATTCTTCGCTCAACCAGTCGCGGCCGTTGTCGGTGAACCAGAGCTGGTGGGTCTTCGGGTCGAAGTCGAAGCCGACCGTATTGCGCACGCCAGACGCGACCGTTTCGATGCTGCTGCCGTCCAGGTTCATGCGGTAGATCTTGGCGTATTCGCC
>JANNGN010000618.1:0-5855 GCA_031403895.1 Rubrivivax sp.
ACGGCCATTGTCACCGCTGGCATTCACGGCTTCGGCGACGCCACCGACATCGCTGGCCAGCACCGGCACGCCATGCGCCAAGGCCTCCTGGATCGCCACCGGCAGGCCTTCGCTGGCGCTCAGCAGCACGAACAGGTCAACCGGCTGGCTGCGGTAGTGCGCCAGCACCTGCGCGTTGGGCACCTGCCCAGCCAGCGTGGTGTGCAGGTTGGGCGGCGCGTGGCGCAGTGCTGCGCGCACTGACGGCAGCGCAGGACCGCCACCGAAATGGGTCCACTCGAACCGCTGTTGCGGATGCCGCGCGGCCAGGGCGCACAAGGCTTTGGCGTTCAGGTCAACACGTTTGAGCGTTATCAGGTTGGCGCAAGAAACGACGCGCCACACGCCGTCGGCTGACGCGGCGGCGCGTTGCGTTGCGGCGGCCACACCCAGCCGCGCCAGCAGCAGGCGCTGCGGCGCCACACCGCGATCGCGCAGGTAGTCGCTGGCCTGCTGTGCGATCGTGATGACGCGTTGGAGCTGGCCGTAAACCGTTGTCCAAGGCTGAAACGGCGGCTCGAATGCTTCTTCGTACAGCTCGTAGCGGTGTACGCGCGTCACGGCGGCGCAGCCCGGAAGAGTCGCCGCCCAGCGTGCGGCGGCCAGGGTCTGTCCACCGCGCCAGTAGCTGTACAACAGTTGCCGTGGCGCAGTGCGCGGCGTCGTGCGCAACCAGGCCCAGGTGGCCAAGGCCACCGCTGCCCAGCGCCAGACACGCGCCGCACCGACCCAGCCGCCCTGCTGCCAGCCGCGCCGCAACTCGGAGCCGAAACCGGGCCAGCACGGCGCACAAAGCGCATGCCACCAGCCCAGTCGGCGCCAGCGCGCGGCCAAACCCCGGTCCAGCTGCACCCCAGGCGGCAATGGCCACTGCGCGCCGCTGTCGTGCAAGGGCACCACACACAGCGACTCGAACTGCGCTGCGAGGTAGGGCAACTCGGGCGCCACGAACATGGTCTCGCCGCCGGTGTAACTGAACGGGTGGTTGGTGGTGAACAGCAGCACCGAACGCCTCATCGTGCACCCGCTCGCAGCAGTGCTGAAACGCGCCACCAGGTGGCCAGCTCGGTGACCAGCAGCGCCGCCGCCAGCGCTGCGGCGGCCGGCAGCCAACGCAGCGCCAGCGCTGCACTGGCCAGCGCCAGCAGCAGCCGTGCGGCTGCTTGCAGACTCAACTCGGTGTAGGCGCCGCGTGCCAGCAACACGGTACCCGCCACCCGTGCAGCCACTGCCGCAACGCCCGCCGGCAGCATCAGCGCCAGTGGCAGCAGCCAAGCGGACCAAAGCGGCTTTAGCGCGCTCAGGCCGATGCCCAGCAGCGACAGCGCCATCAGCGCAACGGCCAACTGGCGCGCCGGCGCCGGCCAGCCGCGCAGCGTCGGCGCTACCTGGCGCGCCAGGCGGTCGTACAGCAAGGGCGCCAGATAGCCCGCCGCCACCGCGAACAACTGGTACAGGTGCAGGCCCAGCGAGGCGGCGCCCAGTTCAGGCCCGCCGCCGCCCTGCCAGGCCACCAGGCTCAACAGACCCGCGCCAAGCAAGCCACCCAGCGCGGCTTGCAGCCAGCTTTGCAAGCTGACCCGCCACAGTTCACGTTGCGGCCAGGCAACTGGCAACCCAATCCCCGGCGCGCTGCGCCAAGCCAGCACCAGGCTGGTGGCGCCCGACACCAGCGCGGCGGCCAGCAGCAACTGCTCAAAGCCATGGCTGCGGCCCGTCAGTCCCCAGGCCAGCACGCCCGCCAGCACAAGCAGGGCCGGCAACGCGGTGACGATGCCGAACAGGCGCACACCGCGCTGCGCCAGCAGGATCGAGCGCGCCAGCAGGTGGCCGACGGCAAACGGCAACGAGGCCAGCACCGCTGCGGCCAGAACCTGCCCCGCCGCCAACAGGCCCGCAGCCGCCAGCGCTGCAACTACCGCCAGCAGCGCCAGGCCGCACGCCAGCATGCCGCGCAGGGCGCCAGCCGGTACCGCAAGCCGGTACTGCAGGTGCAGCAGGCCTTGCGGCACGCCCAGCGCCGCGATCACTGCGGCGGCGTCGAACCAGCTCTTGGCGAGGCCGAATTCGCCCTGCGCCGACAGCCCCAGGCGCCACGACACCCACAGCGCTGCGCTCAGCGTCGCCACCGACCCCAACACTTGCCAGGCGATGGACTGCGCCTGTGGAGATCCGATACCGCCGCCAGTGGCGCGATGCAGCGGCGGCTGCACGGGCTCACCGTTGTGTTGCGCGCCCGGCGGCTCGCCGCTCGGGCGGCCGTGCAGGCTCATGCACTTGAAATGGCCGTCTCGCCAATGGCGCCGCGATCGACTGCGCAATCGAGTGCCGCAGTCTGTGCCGCAGTCTGTGCCGCAGTCTGTGCAGCAGTCCGTGCAGCAGTCTGTGCCGCAATCAGCGCCGCCACCACGCGATCCTGGTCGGCCTCGCTCAGGTCCGCGCTCATCGGCAGGCTCAGCACCCGCGCCGCCAGCCGGCTGCTGACGGGGCAGCATTCGGGGCAGCAATATTGGGCATAGGCCGGCTGCAGGTTCAGCGGCTTCGGGTAGTGCACGGCCGTCGGCACGCCGGCAGCCTTGAGCGCGGCCTGCACGTCGGCGCGCGCATCGACCATCACCGTGAACTGCGCATAGACGGAATTGCGCTCGGCTCGCACGCTGATCTGTTCGACGCCGGCCAGCAACTGTTCATACCGCGCGCCGATGGCCGCGCGGCGCGCCAGTTCCCAGTCAAAGCGCTCCAGCTTGGCCAGCAGCACGGCGGCCTGCAGTGTGTCGAGCCGGCCCCCGACGCCGACACGCGTGTGGTGGTAGCGCCCGCTCTGGCCATGCACGCGGATTTCGCGCGCGGCTTTTGCCAGTGCATCGTCGTCGGTGAACAGCGCACCGCCGTCGCCATAACAGCCGAGTGGCTTGCTCGGGAAGAAGCTGGTGGCGCCGAAGGTGGACAGTGCGCAGGAGCGGCGGCCCTGGTAAATCGCGCCGAAGCTTTGCGCCGCGTCTTCAATAACGGCCAGGCCGTGGCGCGCCGCGATCGCGTTGATCTCTTGCATGTCAGCCACCTGGCCATACAGGCTGACCGGCATGATGGCTTTGGTGCGCGGCGTGATCCTGGCTTCGATCAGCCTAACGTCGATGTTGGCTGTGTCCGCTTCGACATCCACAAACACCGGCTTCGCCCCGGCCAGCACGATCATCTCGGCCGTGGCGGCGAAGGTGAAGGCTGTCGTGATGACCTCGTCGCCGGGCTGGATGTCCAGCGCCATCAGCGCGATCAAAAGCGCTTCGGTGCCGCTGGCCACCGTGATGCAGTGTTTGCTGCCGGTGAAGGTGGCAAGCGCGGTTTCCAGTTCGGCGACCTCGGGCCCCAGGATGTACTGGCCATGGTCCAGCACGCGCTGGATGCGCGCATCGACGCTGGTTTTCAGCGCCGCGTACTGCGTCTTCAGGTCGGTGAATTGCATGGCGTGATCGTGTCGCATTCAAGACGGTAGGTGTCGCCTGTGACGGGGCAGCGGGCGGTGCCGGCGCCGGACGCGGGCAACGCCAGCCTTTCGCCATGCCGGCTCATCCAGCCGATGCGCCGCGCCGGCACGCCCACCACCAGCGCAAAGGCCGGCACGTCGCGGCTGACCACTGCACCCGCGCCGACAAAGGCGTATTCGCCGATCGTGGTGCCACACACCACCGTGCAGTTCGCACCCAGCGTCGCGCCGCGCCGCACCAGCGTGCGGCGGTACTCGCCTTTGCGCGGCACCGCAGAGCGCGGGTTGTACACGTTGGTGAAGACCATGCTCGGGCCGCAGAAGACATCGTCTTCCAAAGTCACCGCGTCATAGACCGAGACGTTGTTCTGGATCTTCACGTTGTGGCCGATGTACACATCGTTGCCGACATAAACGCCCTGCCCCAGCGAGCAGCCCCGCCCGATGCGGGCGCCACTGCTGACATGCACGAAGTGCCAGACCCGCGTGCCGTCGCCGAGCTGTGCGCCTTCATCGACGATGGCGCTGGGATGGACGGTGACTGCCATCTAGAACACCAGCGGCAAACCGACGCGCGTGCCGTCGCGCGCGCTGCGGTAGGCCGCGATGATGACTTCCAGCGAGCGCAGCCCTTCGTAGCCATCGACTTCGGCGTGTTTTTCGCCGCGCAGTGTGGCGATGACGTTGTCGTAATACAGCGGGTGGCCAAAGCCGTAAACCGAGGGCGTGGCGTAACTGGCGTCCTGGATCGCCGCATCCTCAGAACGCACCTCGTCAAATTCCCAATGATCGATGCGGTTCACCGCGACACCGCCGATGCGCACCGTGCCGCGCTCACCCAGCATCGTGATGCTGCCTTCAAAGTTCTTGCCGTGCGTGAGCATGGTGACGTTGATCGAGACCAGGCCACCGCTGCGCAGACGCAGGCTCATGACCCCCGTGTCTTCGGCTTCGATGGCGCGCGCCAGCGTGGCGGTGTAGGCGTGTACGCTGTCCACCGGGCCCACCAGCCAGTCCACCATATCGACGTAATGACTGGCCTGGTTCAAGAAGGCGCCACCGTCCATGTCCCAGCGGCCGCGCCAGGGTGCGTCGTCGTAGTAACTTTGCGGGCGCGTCCAGAAGACGTTGACGGTGACCATGTACACGCGGCCAAAGCGCCCGCCATCCACCGCCGCCTTCAACATCTGCATCGTCGGGTTCAGGCGGTTCTGCTTGACGACGAAGAGCTTCACGCCCGCGTCGCGGCAGGCGCGCACCATCGCCATGCCGTCGTCCCACTTGGTGGCCATCGGCTTTTCGCTCAGCACATGGCGGCCGGCTGCGGCCACCTGCATGGCCTGGCGAGGGTGCAGGCCGCTCGGGGTGGCCAGCGTCACGATGTCGGCTTCGCTGGCTTGCAGCAGCGCATCGAGCGAATCGAAACCCGCCGCGCCCGTCTTGCTGACTGCTGCTGCCAAAGCCGCCGGCTGGTTGTCGCACACGGCCACCAGTTGAGCGCGCTCGCCGTGCTGCCGCAGCGCTTCGATGTGGTTGACCGAGATGCGCCCGCAGCCCACCAGGGCAAAGCGGATGGGGCGCGTGGTGATGGGCAACGTGACGGTCATGGCGCCGGGAATTCTACGGGTGCGCCTAAAATTGAAGCACCCACCCTGAATTGATGATGAGCGACGACAACACCCTGATCACCGAGCGGCGCGAAAAGCTGCAAGCCATCCGCGCCCTGGCCCAGAAAAACGGCAGCGCCGCGTTTCCCAACGACTTCAAGCCCAAACACCACGCCGCCGACCTGCACCACAAGCACGGCCAGGTGCCCAACGAAGAATTGGAGCCGCAGCAGATCTCGGTCGTCGTCGCCGGCCGCTTGATGCTCAAGCGCGTGATGGGCAAAGCCTGCTTCGGCACGCTGCAGGACGGGTCTTTCGGTGAGAAGCATGGCCGCATCCAGCTCTACATCACGCAGGACGCGGTAGGGGTTGATGCACTGAATGCCTTCAAGCACGGCGACCTCGGCGACATCCTCGGCTGCGAGGGCACGCTCTTCCGCACCAAGACCGGTGAGCTGTCGGTCAAGGCCAGTAAAGTGCGCCTGCTGACGAAGAGCCTGCGCCCCCTACCCGACAAGTTCCACGGCATGGCCGACCAGGAGCAGAAGTACCGCCAGCGCCATGTCGATCTCATCACCGACGAAACCGCGCGTGCGCGCTTCGTGGTGCGCAGCAAGGCCGTGAGCTCGATCCGCAGCTTCATGGTCGAGCACCAGTTTCTGGAAGTCGAAACGCCGATGCTGCACCCGATTCCGGGTGGTGCGAATGCAAAACCTTTCGTCACC
>JANNGN010000619.1:0-1748 GCA_031403895.1 Rubrivivax sp.
GTGTCGCGTGTGGGCTTGAAGCCGGACGTGACCACCGGCGAGCTGTTCCTGAACGAACACGCCGCCAGCCTGCGTGCGCTGTACGACGTGGGCGACCCGGGCCAGTCGCGTGTGATGCATTCAACCGGTCAGAGCGGCATCGTGTTCTCAAAGCTGTACCGCAGCTTTGTCGAGCCGTGGCGGGCGGTGCAGTACGTGCCGCTGTGGCCGCAGGGCGCGCCTGCGCAGGTGCTGACCGTGAAGCCCGGCGGCTGAACCGCACCGACGGCCGCGATGGCGCCTACACCGCGCCGTGTTGCGCCTTGCGCTGCGCGGTGTAGTCCCACCAGGGCCTGGCTGCGGCACCGCGCATGAAGTCGCAAGCGGCCATGAAGGTGTCCAGCACACACGGGTCGTGCCGCTTGCCGGTGGCGCGGCACAAGGCCCGGTACAGGTGGAAGGCGTCTTGCTCGGCCAGTTCATGCGGATGCGCGATGCCGATCAGCCGCAGGTCGCCTGCAATCGACGGGCCGATGTTGGGCAACTGTTCAAGCTGCGTGCACTCAGCCGCGCTGCCGGCCTTGCGCTGTGGCGGTGCCTTTGGCGGGCGCCTGGCGGCGCTGCTTGAAGCGCCATGGGCGCCAACCGGGGTGAAGGGCAGGGCAGCAGCCATGCTCACATCAGCATCGTGTTGCGGATGAGCCCGACCGCGATGCCTTCAAGCTCGAAGTCCTGTGCATCCAGTGGCACGAAGATGGTCTGGAAGTCGGGGTTTTCGGGGATCAGCTCGATCGCCCTGGCTGTGCGGCGCAGGCGCTTGACCGTGACTTCATCACCCAGCCGTGCGACGACGATCTGGCCGTTCTTGGCTTCCTTGGCCTTCTGCACCGCGAGCAAGTCGCCATCCAGAATGCCGGCGTCGCGCATGCTCATGCCGCGCACCTTCAGCAGGTAGTCGGGGCGGCGTGTCCACATCGACGCTTCCATCAGGAAGCTGGTGTCCACATGCTCCACCGCGAGCATCGGGCTGCCAGCGGCGACGCGGCCCACGAGGGGCAGTGTCAGCTGCGCGATGCTGGGCAGCGGCAGCATGTACTGCTTGCCGAAGGGTTCAAGCCGCGCCTGGGCCAGCGCACGCAATGTGTCAGACTTCAAACGGATGCCGCGTGAGGTGCCGCCCACCAGTTCGATGACGCCTTTGCGTGCCAGTGCCTGCAAGTGTTCTTCGGCGGCGTTGGCCGACTTGAAGCCCAGTTCGGCAGCGATCTCGGCCCGGGTTGGGGGCGCGCCGGTGCGTTCGATCGCGCTTTGCACCAGCTCCAGAATCTGCTGTTGACGTGGGGTGAGCTTGGGGCTTTCGAAAGAAGCAGTGTTCATCGCAGTGGTCATGATCGGCTTCCCTGTAGGTTTATCCAGGCCTGTATTTTCATCCAGAAAGCACCTTCATGCCAAGCCCTGCGTCCCTGGTTGTGGTCATCGGCACGGGCGGCACCATTGCCGGCACCGCCGCGCGGCCGCAGGATCACATCGGCTACAAGTGCGGTGCCCTGTCCGCTGACGCGCTGATCGCGGCCGTGCCGGCGCTGGCCGGTCAGGCGCTGGAAAGCGAATCGTTGGCGCAGATCGACAGCTGCGACATGGACCACGCCACCTGGTTGCGGCTGGCGCGGTGTGTGCAGCGTCACCTGGCGCGCGCAGACGTGTCGGCTGTCGTCATCACCCACGGCACCGACACGCTGGAAGAGACCGCGCTTTTCCTGCACCTCACC
>JANNGN010000620.1:0-2062 GCA_031403895.1 Rubrivivax sp.
GCCTGGAACGCCTTTTCGCGCTGGGCCGTGCGCTGCATGGCCGCTGCCGGCTGCCCCGACCTGACCATCACCGACGTGCTGCTGATGCACCACATCAGCCACCGCGCGCGCAACAAGAAGCTGGCCGACATCTGCTTCGTGTTGAACTACGAGGACACGCATGTCGTCGCGTACTCGCTGAAAAAGCTGGTGGCGGGCGGCCTGGCGCAGGCCGACAAGCAGGGCAAGGAAGTCTTCTACAGCCCCACGCTGGCCGGCGAGAGCTTCGTCGCGCAGTACCGCAGCGTGCGCGAAGAGTGCCTGGTGAAGAGTCTGGACACCGAACTCAACGCCGACATCGGCGAACTGGCGCGCCTGCTGCGCACCATGAGCGGCATGTACGACCAGGCGGCCCGAGCGGCTTCATCGCTGTGACGCCTGCGGTGCGCGTGGCACCTTTCCTCGGCCTGTTGCTGCTGGACACGCGCTTCCCGCGCGCCGTGGGTGATGCCGGTCGGCCTGACAGTTATGCCATGCCGGTGTGTGCGGTGCGGGTGCAGGGTGCCACGCCGCAGCGTGTAGTGCGCGAATCGGGTGTGGCGCTGCTGCAGCCCTTCATCGACGCCGCGCTGTCGCTGCAGGCAGCAGGCGCGGCGGCCATCACCACCAGTTGCGGTTTCCTGGTCTTGCACCAGGCCGCGCTGCAGTCGGCGCTGCGCGTGCCGGTGTGGACTTCGAGCCTGCTCAAGCTGCCGGAACTGGACAAGCCGGGTGTCGTGACGGTGGATGCGGCGTCGATGTCGCCGCTGCATCTGCTGGCTGCGGGTGCCAGCATTGCCACGCCAGTTGCAGGCTTGACGCCAGGTTGCAGCCTGCACAGAACGCTGCTCGACAACCTGCCCACGCTCGACGCGGCCCAGGCGCAGGCCGACGTGCTGGAGGCCGCCACGCGGCTGCTGCGACGCCATCCCCAGATCCGCCATGTGCTGCTCGAATGCGCCAACATGCCACCCTATGCCGACGCCGTGGCGCAAGCCACCGGCCGGCCCGTCCACCACCTGTTGACGCTCGTGCAAGAGCGCTGGAAACACCTATGAACACGCAACCCCGCTGGCAGTTCTGGATCGACCGTGGCGGCACTTTCACCGACGTGGTGGGGCGCGGGCCCGACGGCGTGCTGCACACGCTCAAGCTGCTGAGCGAGAGCCCCGGTCAGTACCCCGACGCGGCGGTGGAGGGCATCCGCCGGCTCTTGAGCCAACAGGCGGGCCTGCAACCCGGCCAGCCGATCACATCCGGGCTGGTCGATTGCGTGAAGATGGGCACCACCGTGGCCACCAACGCGCTGCTCGAGCGCAAGGGTGACCGCACGCTGCTCGTCACCACGCAGGGCTTCCGCGACGCGCTGCGCATTGCCTACCAGGCCCGGCCGCGTTTGTTCGACCGCCACATCGTGCTGCCAGAAATGCTGTACGAACGCGTGGTGGAAGCGCAGGAACGCGTGGCCGCACATGGCGAGGTGTTGCAAGCGCTGGACCTGGCGCACTTGCGTGAACGCCTCTGGGCCGCTTTCGACGCCGGCATCCGCGCGGTGGCCATCGTCTTCATGCACGGCTACCGCTACACCGCGCACGAGCAGGCGGCGGCCGCGCTGGCGCGCGAGGTCGGCTTCACGCAGGTCAGCGCCAGCCATGAAGTCAGCCCGCTGATGAAGCTGGTGTCGCGTGGCGACACCACGGTGGTGGACGCCTACCTGTCACCGATCCTGCGGCGTTATGTCGAACAGGTGGCGGCTCAGATGCCCGGTGTGCGCCTCTTCTTCATGCAGAGCAGCGGTGGCCTGACCGAAGCGCACCACTTCCAGGGCAAGGACGCCATCCTGTCGGGCCCTGCCGGTGGCATCGTCGGCATGGTGCGCACGGCAGTGGCGGGCGGCCACCACAAGCTCATCGGCTTCGACATGGGCGGCACCAGCACGGACGTGAGCCACTACGCCGGTGAATTCGAACGCGCTTTCGAGACGCAGGTGGCGGGCGTGCGCATGCGTGCGCCGATGATGAGCATCCACACGGTGGCCGCAGGC
>JANNGN010000621.1:0-3800 GCA_031403895.1 Rubrivivax sp.
GCCCTGTTCCAGCGCCAACCAGGCCTGGCGATAGCCCACGCAGCGCATCGCCGGCAGGCCCGGGTGCAAGTCGCTGCGGCGGCGCAGGGCTTGCACCTCGGCCACGAAGCCAGCGTCCAGCATGACGGCAAAGCGTTGTGCGATGCGTTCGTGCAGCCAGCCGCGCGAGGCCGGCTCCAGCGACACCAGCGGCCAGTGTGCGGCCACTGGTGCTGCTGCGGCCGGCGCCTGCCGGTGCCAGTCGGACAGCGGCCTGCCGCTGACCTGCCAGACCTCCAGCGCACGCTGGATGCGCTGCGCGTCGGCAGGCGCCAGGCGTGCGGCGGTGCCTGGGTCCACCCGCGACAGCTCCGCGTGCAGCGCGGGCCAGCCCTGGGCGGCGGCGCGGCGGTCGATGTCGGCACGCACGCTGGCGTTGGCCGCCGGCATGGGGTGCAGGCCCTCGCGCAGGGCCTTGAAGTACAGCATCGTGCCGCCCACCAGCAAGGGCAGTCGGCCACGCGCCTGGATCTCGCCCACCAGCTGCAGCGCGTCGGCCGCAAAGCGCGCGGCGGAATAGCTGTCCAGCGGGTCGAGGATGTCGATCAGGTGATGCGGCACGGCTGCAAGATCAGCCGCACTTGGTTTGGCAGTGCCGATGTCCATGCCGCGATAGACAAGCGCGGAATCGACGCTGATGATCTCCAGCGGAATCTGCTGCGCCAGAGCCATCGCCACCGCCGACTTGCCCGACGCCGTCGGGCCCGCCAGGCACAGCGCCCGCAGGTGAGGCAGCGGCGCGGATTCGGGCCTCACCGCACGGCCCGCCGCACCAGCGTCCACGCCACCAGGCTGGTGGCGGCCGACCAGAAAGCCAGCCCCACCATCAGTGGCCGCGTGCTGCCGTCCAGCGCAGCGCCGAGCCAGCGCCCGATGCCGAAGGCGACCAGCGCCAGCATCAGGCCGGCCAGTGCCGACGCTGCGCCTGCCGACGCCGGAAATGGCGCCACCACGCCGGCCTGGCCGCAGGGCTGGTTCAGGCCATGCCCGAAGATGAACAGGCACTGCGGCAGCAGCACGGCCCACACTTGCTGCACGCCAGCCCAGGCCAGGCCGATACCCAGCGCGCCACCTGCGAGCGTGAAGACGGCACCGCGCGCCACCGTGCCGCCCAGGCCGTGGCGCGTGATCCAGCGCCGGCAGACGAAGGTGCCGGCGACGTAGCTCAAGGAACCAGTGGCCATCGCCGCGCCATAGGCGGCAGGTGACAGGCCGAGCACGTCGATATAAACGAACGAGGAGCCCGCGAGCAGCGTGAACAGGCCGCCGTAGGTGCAGGCCACCAGCAGGCTCCAGGCCACGAACACCGGGTGCTGGCCGATAGCCCACCAGGTGCGGGCCAGCGGCAGCCATTGCGTCGCCTGCGGGTTGCGGCGGCGCAGCGTTTCTGGCAGCTGTGTGGCCACGAAGAAGAGAGTTAGCGCACCCACCGCAGCCACCAGCGCGAGCGCGCCGCGCCAGCCCCACAGGTTGGCGGCCACGCCACCCGAGAGCGGCCCAGCGAGTGCAATCAGACCCAGCCCGCTGAGCGCCAGCGCCATCACTTGCGCACCCTGCACCGGCTCATACAGGTCGCGCAGCACGGCACGCGCGCACACCACCGGCGCCGCCATGGCCGCACCTTGCAGCACGCGCCACACCAGCAGGGCTTCGATGCTGCCGGCCAGCAGGCAACCCACACTCGCTGCGGTGTAGAGGCAAAGGCCGGTCAGCAGCACCGGACGGCGGCCGAAGCGGTCGGCCACCGGACCCCACACCATCTGCGCCAGGCCAAAGGCCAGGATCATGGTCGACAGCGTGAGCTGCGCCTGGCCCATGCTGGCGCCGAGATCGCGCGTCAGCATCGGCAACGCAGGCAGGTAAACGTCAGTCGTGACCGCCTGCAGGCCCAGCAGCAGCGCCAGTGCGACGGCGGCGCGGCGCTGCGAGATGCGGGGTGGGGCTGGCGCGGTGCCGGCGTTGACGGGGGACTCGGCGCTCATCTGCGCCGAGGTTAGCAGGCGGGCCCGGCGCTTCGTCACAAAGGCCGCGCACCTGCGGGCCGGTTGCCACAAGATCGGCGCTCTTCAACACGGAGTGCTGCGCGCATGAATTCGCTCTCATCGAGCTATCGGTCCCTGATGGGGCCTGCGACCTGGCTGTGCCTCGCGGCCACGCCGCTGCACGCACAGACGCTGAAGGACCCGGCGCTCGAAGCCCTGTACGTCGCCGACAAGGGCGAAGAACTGCAGCGTGTCGCCCACCAACGCCTGGCGCCCCAGCCTGACGACGCGCAGGCCGTGCTGGCGCTGGCGCTGGTGGTGCTGGAGCGTGACGACGCCGACGTGCGGCGCCAGGCGTTGGCGCGCGCCGAGGCCTGCGCCGACAAGCAGCCGCGCGCCGCGCCCTGCCGCTACGCACACGGTGTGCTGCTGGGCGCCCAGGCCATGAGCGAAGGCATGTTGAAAGCGGCGCGCAGCGCTGGCACCGTGCAGTCCGCGCTGACGGCCGCGCATCAGATCGACCCCGCCTGGTACCCCGGCCGCAGCGCGTTGATGGAGTTCTACCTGGCCGCACCGGCGATGTTGAGCGGCAGCACGGCGAAGGCCACCGAGCTGGCGCGCAGTGCGCCGCAGCCCGATCAGGTCAGCGCCCTGCAGGGCCGTGTTGCGATGGCGGACCGGCGCTTCGACGCCGCCCTTGCCGCCTTCATGGCGCTGCCGTCCGGCATCGAAGCTGCACTCGCCGCTGACGTGCGCGGCTGGGGCATGCAGGCCGGCCTGGGCCTGGTCAGCAGCGGCCAGGTGGCGAAGGCGCAGCCCTACTTCGAGCGCCAACTGCGCGAGCGCCAAGGCCACGGCGCCGGTACCTGCGGCCTGGCGCGCGTGAAGGGTGAACTGGGCGACTGGGCCGAGGCGCTGCACCTGTATGAACTGGCAGCGGGGCTGAAGGGCGCGGCCGAGTGGCCGGTGGACTACCGCATCGGCATCGCACAGCAGCAACTGGGCCGCACCGACGCAGCCAAGGCGCCGTTCACACGTTTCATCGCGTCAGGCAAGGGGCAGAAGGCGTCGCGGGACGACGCGTACAAGCGGCTCGACCAGTTGGGCGGTGGAATCTGAGTGGTTGAACCTGGGCGCTTGAGCTCGCGCGGTCGAGCGTGCCGAGCTTCAGAACCGTTCGTCGTCGCGCAGGTAGCGCCACTGCCCCAGCGGCAACTGCCCCAGCGGCACGCTGCCGATGCGCACCCGCTTCAGCCCCAGCACCTGCAGGCCCACCAGTTCGCACATGCGGCGGATCTGCCGCTTGCGGCCTTCGCGCAGCACGATGCGCAGCTGCTCTTCGTTCTGCCAGCTCACCGCCGCCGGGCGCAGCAGCACGCCGTCCAGCGTCATGCCGTGGCGCAGCTTGTGCATCGCTTCGTCGGGCAACGGCCCGGGCTGGTTGTAGGCCACGCGCACCAGGTATTCCTTTTCCACCCGCGTCTGGTCGCCGACCAGGCGCTTGGCGACGCGGCCGTCCTGCGTGAAGACCAGCATGCCGGTGGAGTCGATGTCCAGTCGCCCGGCCGGCGCAAGGTGGCGCAGGTGGCCGGGGTGGTAGTCGATGCCTGATTGGTCGCCACTCCAGCGGTTGGCCGGCGTGACGAGCGTGATGGCGGGTTCGTAGCCATCCTCGGCCTGGCCGCTGACGATGCCGATGGGTTTGTTCAGCAGCACGGTGACCTGGCGCGCCTGCTCCTGGCGCGCACGCGGGTCGATGTCGATGACGGCGTCGGGGGC
>JANNGN010000622.1:0-1545 GCA_031403895.1 Rubrivivax sp.
CTTGAAGTGCTTCAGCTTGCCCGTGCTGGGCACGTGCGGCCCGCGACACAGATCCTCGAAGCTGCCTTCACGGTACAGCGACACGTCCTGGTCGGCCGGGATGCTGGCGATGATCTCGGCCTTGTAGTGTTCGCCCATGCCTTTGAAGTGCGCGACAGCCTCGTCGCGCGGCAGCACGCGGCGCACGACGGGTTCGTTCTTGGCGGCCAGTTCGCCCATGCGCTTTTCTATTGCGATCAAGTCGTCGGGCGTGAAGGGGCGCTTGCAGGCAAAGTCGTAATAGAAGCCGTTTTCGATCACCGGGCCGATCGTCACCTGCGCCTCGGGGAACAGTTCTTTCACCGCATAGGCCAGCAGGTGCGCCGTGCTGTGGCGGATGACTTCCAGGCCGTCGGCGTCCTTGTCTGTGACGATGGCCAGTTGTGCATCGGCATCGATGCGGTGGCTCAGGTCCACCAGCTTGCCGTCAACCTTGCCAGCCAGCGCTGCCTTGGCCAGGCCGGCTCCGATGGACGCAGCCACATCGGCCACCGAAACCGGGCCTTCGAACTCGCGGCGCGAGCCGTCGGGGAGCGTGATGTTGAGCATGGTGGGGTTCTCAAAAAGCGAAAAAGCGCGGGGGTGAGCCGCGCTTTGTCTTGGGGGAAAGGGGGCGTGACAGCGCGACCGTTCAGGCCTTGGCAAAGGTCTTGCCAGAGACCACGGTGAAGAATGAGGTTGTAGTCTGCGGTGTCATAACCAAGTTGCCTTTCCCGCTCGTGTTCGTTGAAACGCGGGTTGAAGTTTAGCCCAGGCGCGGCCTCAGACAAGTGCCAGGGCGCCGATGGCGCGCCCGCTGCTGATCAGGGCCGCGAATTCATCCGCACGGCGCTGGCTCTCGACCGAGGCCTTGCGCCACAGACCTTGGCGGCCCGCTTCGTCGTCGCTCCAGGCCTTGAAGTCTCAGCGGTCGGGCAGCCTGCCCCCGGGCCAGGTGCGAATCCAAGCAGTGCTGGGTGCCAGCAGCACCCCGTTTGACAACGCAGCCGTGCCCGGCGCATGCGGGCAGCTCTGCATGATGCAGTCCGCGCCCACGTCGGCAGGAGCCAGACCGCGCTCACGCAGGAGCGTGCGCGCCGTCAGGCCTGCATGACCTGCGGCGCTTTCATCGGCCGCCGCTCAGCGCCGGCGCGGCAACTTCGAGAAGGCAGCGGCCATCGCACTTTGTCCCGTGGTGGCTGCCGGTACGCTAGCGGCACGGCCGCGCTGCTCGTTGCGGCCGGCCGGGCGGAAGCTGTTGTCGCTGCCGGGCACGCGCGCTGCGCCTGGGGGCGCGTCGAGCTTCATCGTCAGCGACACCCGCTTGCGCGCCAGGTCCACTTCCAGCACGCGCACCTTCACCACCTGGCCGGTCTTGACCACTTCGCGCGCGTCGCTGACGAACCGTGCAGCGAGCTGGCTGACATGCACCAGACCGTCCTGGTGTACTCCCAGATCGACAAAGGCGCCGAACTGCGCCACGTTGCTGACCGTGCCTTCCAGCACCATGCCGGGCTGCAAGTCCTT
>JANNGN010000623.1:0-6318 GCA_031403895.1 Rubrivivax sp.
CTTCATGGTGCCAACGGCGCCCCAGGCCTGGGCCGAACGGCTGACGCAATCGCGCATCGACGCGGTGGTCAACTGCGCCGGCATCCTGCTGCCGCGCCACGGCCAGAGCTTCGAGCGCGTACACGCACAAGGGCCGACCGAGCTCTTTCGCGGCGCGGCCCTCGCCAGCCGTGAGCGTTCAGTGCGTGCGGAGCGTTCGCTGCCTGCGCTGCGCGTGGTGCAGATCTCGGCACTGGGCGCAGCCACAGGTGCATCGCCCTACCTGCGCAGCAAACGCAGCGCCGACGAAGCGCTGCTCGCGTTGCCGCTGCAAGGCACTGTGCTGCGGCCGGCGCTGGTCTATGGCCCCGGTTGCGCCAGCGCCGAGGTGTTTGCCACGCTGGCCAGCTTGCCGGTGGTCGCCTTGCCGGGTGGTGGCGGGCAGGCCCTGCGCCCGATCCACGTCTTCGAGGTGGCCGAGATCGTGGCCCGCTGCGTCGAACGCGCTGAACCCGCCAGCGGCGTCTTCGATATCGGTGGCGGCGACGTGCTCAGCTACCGCGCCATGCTCGCCGCCTACCGCCAGGCCCTGGGCCTGGGCAAGGCACTCTGGCTGCCGTTGCCGATGGCCTGCATGCGGCTGGCCGCCCACGCCGCTGAAGCGCTGCCCCAGCAGGTGCTGTGCCGCGAAACGGTGGACCTGCTCGCGCAAGCACATGTGCCGGCGCACAACGCGGCCGGTGAGCTGCTGGGCCGCGCGCCGACCCCCTTCGCGGCGGGCCTGCGCGTGACGCCGCCGCAGCCGCTGGTGGACCTGCGCGTGCAGCTCAGCGCGCCGGTGGCGGCCATGCTGCGCGGCGCGCTGGCGATCATGTGGCTGTGGACGGCGGCTGTCAGCGCGCTGTGGCCAGAGACTTCAAGCGTTATGCCCTTGCTGGCGTGCTGCGGAGTCGAAGGCCCGGCGGACGTGGTGGTGTGGTTGATGTTGTGCATGCTGAACGCGCTGCTGGGGCTGGCCCTGCTGTGGTGGCCGGGGCCCCGCGTTTACGCGCTGCAGGCCGCAGCAATAGTCGGCCACACGCTGCTTGCCGCCATTCACACGCCCGGGCTCACAGGGAACCATGGCGCGCTGCTGGTGATGAACCTGCCGTTGTTGGCGGCGGCGCTGTTGCTGTGGCTGGCATCGCCGGCAAGCGCAGCAGACGGCGCAGCAGAAGGCGCACCAGCAAGCGCACCAGCAAGCGCACCGGTCACCAACGGCCGCTCGCGCCAGCGCGTGACTGCCGCACCGCCGGTGTGATGCGCCACGCTGGCAATGGCGTGGCGAGTGCCCTGTCTCACGAGCTGATCCTGAAGACGCCAGTGGCGCCCGTCACAGCACTGCCGGCTGCAGGTAGCGAATGGTTCCCGCGTCGGCATCCATCTCGACTTCAAGCCCCACCGGCAGCGTGAACTTGCGCTTCACGTGGCCGAATTGCGCGCCGCTATAGACGGGCACGTTGAGCGGCCTGAAGTAGTCGTCGAAGACTTCGTCCAGCGTCAGCGTGCCGTAGCCTTCGCCGGGCTCGCACTTGGTGAAGGCGCCCAGCACGACACCGGCTACACGCTGCAGCACGCCGCTCAACATCAGCGTGCTGAGCATGCGGTCAACGCGGTAGATGTATTCGTTGATGTCTTCCAGGAACAGGATCGCGCCGTCAAAGGCCGGCCAATACGGCGAGCCCGCCATGCTCGTCAGCACCGCCAGGTTGCCACCCAGCAGCGGCCCGCGCGCTTTGCCGCCACGCAGCGTGGTGGTGCGGCCGGTCTTGCTGACGATGTTGTCGTCGCGGTCCTTCGGGTTGGCCAGCAGCATCGCGCGTGCTTCCACCACCGTGCCGCGCCAGTGCTCGATGCTGAAGGCGTTCCACTCCGATGCTGCGACCGGGCAGTGGAATGTGACGAGGCCTGTCTTTGCATGCACGGCGTTGATGAGCGCCGTGATGTCTGAAAAGCCACCCAGGAATTTGGGCGTGCGCGCAATGGCCGCGTAGTCCAGCAACGGCAGCATGCGGTTGCCACCCGAGCCGCCCGTCATGGCCAGGATGCCGTGTACGGAAGCGTCGGCGAACATCGCGTTCACGTCCGACGCACGCTGCGCGTCGGTGCCCGCAAAGTGGCCGTAGCGGGCGCGCAGGTTCGGCGCCTCGCGCACTTTGAAGCCCAGGGCCTGCAGCGATTCGGTGGCGATGGCGTAAGGCTCGCGCTCAAAGATCGCGCCCGACGGGTTGATGAGCGCGATGGTGTCGCCCGGCTGCAGGCGGCGCGGGCGCATGGTGGCGGGACGTGGCCGTGCCAAGGGCTGAGCCTGTGCCACGGCAAGCGCCGGGACGGCAGCGCCGGCGATAACGCTGGCGGCGAGAAAAGAGCGTCGGTTGGGTCTCATGGCGGGCTTCTTCAGTAGATGCGCGGCAGCACGCGCCGCACCTGGTCGCGGTCGCCGTGGTCGAAGTGCCACCACTCGTTGGGGATGCCGGCATAACCGCCGTGCTGCATGGCATTGAGCAGGCATTCGCGCGCGGCCACATGGGCGGCTGTGAGCACGCCCGTTGCCAGGTGTTCGGGGTGCAGCGCAGGGTGCGAGGCGAGCGTCATTTCATCGAAGCCACTGCCCATGTCGGCTTCCTGCCCGCTGGGCAGCAGCAGCGTCACGTCCACCGCCATGCCATAGCTGTGGATCGAGCCGCGTTCCGGGTTGGCAAAGTATTCCTGCGCCGGTGTGCCGGCCACGTCAACCCAGATCGCCTCTTGCACGCGCTGCGGGCGCAGCGCGTCCAGCACCAGCAGGCGCCAGCCGGGCCGCTGCGTCTGCAGCCAGTCTGCAGCCGCCTCCAACCCTGCGGCCGCTTCACGGCGCAGCCAGGCGCAGTCGAGCCGGCCATACAGGCTGCGGCCGGCGAAGTTGTTGCTGCCCACGTAGCGCAGATCAACCGGCACACCGCGCAGGCTGCTCAAGTGGCGAAACGCAGGGTCCGCCGAGATGTCTTCAACCCGCTTCATTTCCGCAACTTCACCGCCGCACCACGTCTTCGAAATCGACGCTGCCGTTGGGCGACATCACGAAGCCCGTCACATCCTTGCGCACGGGGATATAGACGCTGGAGTGCGCCATCGGCATCCACGGCCTTTCGCGCTTGAAGATGGCTTGCGCTTTTTCGAACATCAGCAGCCGCTTCGCTTCATCGGTTTCGGCGCGCGCGCCGTCCACCAGCGCGTCGAATTCGGTGTTGCAGAACTTGATGCCGCCGCGGCTGGCGGCACAGGTCAGGTTGGGCGTGAGGAATTCGTCGGCGGCGGCGATGTCGCTGCTCCAGCCGCTCATATAGACGTGATGCTCGCCGCTGTTGGCGCGCTTCAGGTATTCGCCCCATTCGTAGCTGACGATGCGCGCCTTCACGCCCACGCGCGCCCAGTCGGCCTGGATCATCTGCGCCATCAACTGGCCGTTAGGGTTGGTGGGGCGGCTGATGGGCAGCGCCCAGAGGTCGATCTCGAAGCCGTTCGGATAGCCCGCTGCGGCCAGCAGCTGCTTGGCACGTTCGGGGTCGTATTCGTTCGTCAGCGTCCTGTTGAAACCCGGCACGGCGGGTGGGAAAGCGCTGACCGCCTGCAGCGCGTCACCGCGCGGGAACAGCACCTTGAACAGGGCGTTGCGGTCGATGGCGATGTCCAGCGCCTCGCGCACCGCGCGCTGGTTCACCGGGGGCTTTTTCATGTTGAAGGACAGGTAGCTGATGTTCAGCGCCTGGATCTTCAGGATCGTGACCTGCGGGTGGCCGGTCAATGCGCTGATGTCCACATCGCGAATGGGTGACGCGACATGGCATTCACCGCGCGCCACCTTCTGCACGCGCACGCTCGCCTCGCGGCTGATGGCATACACCAGCGCCGGCGTGGCCTGCATGCCGCGCCAGTACTCGGGGTGCGGCTGCAGGCGCAGCACATCGTCCTTGCGGTAGCTTTTGAAGCGATACGGCCCCGTGCCCACGGGCTGGTTGTTGATGGTGCTGGCGCGGCCCTGCGCCAGCAGCAACGCGGCGTATTCGGCCGAGTGGATGGCGGCAAAGCTGCCCGCAAAGTAGCTCAGGAAGTTGACGTTGGGCCGGTGCAGGCGGAAGCGCACTTCGTAGTCCGACACGCGCTCGATGCCGGCGATCATCGCCGTTAGTCCCAGGCTCTGCGGGTACACAAAAGTGGCGGGGAAGGCGATGTTGAAAGGCAGCTTCGGGTCCACCAGCCGCGTGAAGCTGAACATCACGTCGTCAGCCGAGAAGTCGCGCGTGGGTTTGAAGTAGGGCGTGGTGTGGAACTTCACGCCTTGGCGCAAGGTGAAGCTGAAGGTGCGGGCATCCCTGGACACGACCCACGCCGTGGCCAGCTCCGGCACCAACCGGGCGCCGCCGCGCGCGTAGCCCAGCAGGCCCTGGAAGAGTTGGGTCGTGACGTTGCTGGTGCTGGCGGCGTCCCACAGCGCGGGGTCGAAACCTTCGGGGCTGGCGTCGGCGCAGTACACCAGCACCTTGGCAGGCGCCTGCGCAGCGGCCATGCCGGCCAGGGCCAGCAATGTCGTCACGAAGGTCAGGCAGGCCCGCACGCGGCGGATCATAGCGGCCGGGTTTGCGCAGCCAGTCTTGCGCTGCGACACACACCCGGCCACGCGCCCAGTCATTCATCACCCCGATCGCCGATGCCGTTCGGCATAGCCCTCGCTAAGGTGGATGCATGCATACCACTGACCCCGAAGACCCCAACCCGCAAGCCGCCGCCAAACTGGCGCGGGCGCTGCGGCAGGTGGCCGATGGCCAGGGAGCGCCCGACCTGGAGGCCTACGCCAGCGCCTGCCATCTCAGTGCCCCCGAGCGGCGCGTGCTGGCCGGCCTGTGGCAAGGCCACGCCGCCGATGCCGTGGCCGCGCGGCTGGGTCTGGCACCGAACACCGTGCGCCGGCACATTGCCGCCGTGCGCCGCAAGACCGGTCATGCCAGCGTGGCCGAATTGATGATGACCATTGGCCGCCTGCCGCCGCTGTTGTGGCCCCTCGACGAAGGTAAATAGTTCACCAAACGCCGCGCTCTGATTCACCGCCCGCCTTACTCACTCCTGCTTATGGTTCATGCGGTGCCGCACAAAGGCACCGACCACAACCAGACAGGGGAAATTCATGTTCGAGACCTTCGCACCCAGCCCGACCGGCCCGGTCGACACACAAGGGTTCCGGGCCTACAACGGGCCTGATCGGCGTGCGGCACGCACCACCACCACGACCACCGCCGCTGCTGCGGACGACGCTGCCCTGGGCCCGTGCCTGACGCGCATGCTTGATGAAATCGACTACGGCATGCTGCTTGTCAGCGCCGATGCCCAGGTGCTTTACCTCAACCATGCCGCCCGGCTGGAACTTGACGGTGAGCACCCGCTGCAAATGCTGGGCCAGTCGCTGCGCGCCCATCGCCCGCAGGACGTGGCGCCGCTGTACGACGCACTGGCCTGTGCGCAGCGCGGGCTGCGCAAGCTCGTGACGCTGGGCGCTGGCGAGCACCGCGTCAGCGTGTCGGTGGTGCCGCTGCCCGGCGGCAGCGGTCAGCGCAGCGAAGCGCTGCGGCCGACGACGCTGCTGGTGCTGGGCAAACGCCAGGTCTGCGAACAGCTGTCGGTGCAGGGCTATGCGCGCAGCATGCGCCTGACGCCGGCTGAGACGCGGGTGCTGGAGATGCTGTGCTCGGGCGTGCGTCCGCGCCTGATCGCCGACCAGCAGCATGTGGCCGTATCGACGGTGCGCACGCAGATCGGCAGCATCCGCGCCAAGACCGGCGCGGCCAGCATCAGCGACCTGGTGCGCCAGGTGGCGGTGCTGCCGCCGATGTTGAGCGTGCTGCGCGCCAAGGCCGTGGTCGGCGCCGTCATGGGTGCGGCGCTGGGCGCGGCGATGGGCGTTGTGATGGGCAATCGCTAAGATCGGCGCAGCCCCGTGCATTGGTGCCGGCGGCGCCGATGCACCATGCCCAGAACCGCCGAAGCTGCCGAGCCTGTAGAGCTTTTCGACACGGCCCCCCTGTCGGATTCACTGCGTGCGCTGGCACGGCGCGGTGTGCTGCATCGGCTGCGCCGCAGCGTGCAGATCATCACCGAAGGCGACCGTGGCGACAGCCTGTACATCGTGCTCAGCGGCCAGCTGCGCGCCTTCAGCACCGGCGCCGACGGTCGCGAAGTCACTTACGCCATCCACGGCCCTGGCGAGTACGTGGGCGAGATGGGGCTGGACGGCGGCCTGCGCTCGGCCAACGTGCAGACGCTGCAGGC
>JANNGN010000624.1:0-2077 GCA_031403895.1 Rubrivivax sp.
CAACGCGGGCAAGCCGACAGCACCGCGCTGGCATCGCCGTGCGACCAGGTGCGGCGCCAGCGGCATCACGGCGAGGGCAGCGCCACCAGGCAGTCGGCCACCGCCTCGGCCGCATCGGCCAGCCGCGGGCCGGGGCGCACCAGAGTGTCCCAAGCTAACGGTGCAAATGCGCAGACGTGGTGCTTGCGCAGCGCCACCAGGGTGCGCCAGCCGGGCCGCGCCGGCATGTCGGCGATGGCGCCCTGCGTGGCCATCAGCAGCGCCGGCTGCGCGCGCAGCACGAATTCCGGGTTCAGTTGCGGGAACGGGCCCATCGCGGCCGGCACCACATTCAGCAGGCCCAGTTGCGCCAGCAGTTCACCCACGAAAGAAGCCTCACCAGCCGCATAGGGCGTGGCCGCCACTTCCACGTACACGCTGCGGCCGCGCCAGTGCGCAGGCACGCGCGCGGCAGCGGCGTCCATGCGCGCGCGCATGCGGGCCAGCAGCGCGGTGGCCGCCTGCGGCGTGCCCAGCGCCTGCGCAATGGTGGTGACGACACGCTGCGTGTCGGCGCTGTTGCGCGGCTCCAGCGCCAGCACCGGCAGGCCGAGCGAACGCAGGCGGTCGATGGCGCGCGCCGACACCGCCACCAGCACAAGGTCGGGCTTGAGGGCCACGATGCGTTCGATCTGTGCGTCCTCCAGCCCGCCGAGTTTGGGCAGCGCGCGCACCGAAGCGGGCCAGTTCGAAAAGCGGTCGGTGCCGACGAGCCGGTTGCAGGCGCCAAGCTCGCACACGGTCTCGGTCAAGGACGGCAGCAGCGAGACGATGCGCTGCGCCGGCCGCGCCAGCGTGATCAGCGCGCCACGGTCGTCGTGTACGGTGACTGGCGCGCTGACTGCCTCGGTGACTGACGCGGCGACTTGCGCACCCACGCTGCCGCCCAACAGCAGCGTCAGCCCCGCCAGCATCGCCGAGCGCAGGCACTGCTTCACTGTCTCAAGGCCGCGGCTCGTAGCGCAGCACCAGCCAGGCCTGGCGCCCCAGGCCCTGGTAGTCGCGCGCGGGTTCGCGCTCGCGGTCGGTTGCGTTCAACAGCTTGGCCTGCAGCGCCCACGCCGGCGCAAAACGCCAGCTCGTGCTGAGGTCGAGCGTGGTCTCTGCGGCCAGCGTCTTGCCGAAGTCGGGCCGCGAACCCAGGTGCAGCACACTCGCGCCAGCCGTCCAGTCCCCTGCGGTCCAGTCGGCCGCCAACGTGCCTTGCTGCGACGCGCGGCGCGGCAGACGTTCACCGGTGCGCGTGTCACGCGCCTGCAGGAAGTCAAGCTGCGCCTTCAGCGTCCACGCGCCCAAACGTTGCAGGCCTGACAGCGTGGCGCCTTTCAACTGCGCCCGGTTGACGTTGGCCGCGCAGCCGAAAGCGTAGGCCGGGTCGGGCGGGCAGCGGCTGGCGTCGGGCTCGTAGCCGATGAGATCGCGCACGCGGTTGCGGTACACGGTGACGGCGGCTTCGCTGCGTTCTGCGCGCCAGCTGATGCCGACTTCGACACTCTGCCCGCGCTCGGGCTGCAGCGTTGGCACGCCGTAGTTCGGATAGACCAGGTCATTGAAGCTCGGCGCGCGGAAGGTGGTGCCGGCCAGCGCGCGCACTCGCAAACCCGGCAGCAGCGTGAAGCCGCCGCCCAGCCGCGCAGTGGTGACGCCACCGAAGTCGGAACTGTCGTCGCGCCGTGCATCGGTCTGCCACGACCAGGGCCCGGCGGCGCCGGTCAGCTCCAGCGCCACGGCGTTATTGATCCGCTGCACGCCGGTGGCGTAGCTCGTCGATGTGGCTTCGTCGCGCTGGTGTTCCAGCGCCGCGACGAGCTGCCCGACGACGCCGGTCCGCCACGCCACCTGCGCGCTGCCGAGCTGGCGCACGGTGCGAAAGCGGTCCACTGCCGTGCCGCCGCTGCGCGTGTCGTCCACGCTGCGTGAGGCACGCGCGCTGCCGATCAGGTTGCTGCTGAGTTCACCGCGCCAGTCCAGCGCCGCCACCTCGACGCGCAGGCGCGTGCGGAAGTCCGGCGAGGCGTCCTGGGCGAAGGTCGGCGGC
>JANNGN010000625.1:0-14818 GCA_031403895.1 Rubrivivax sp.
GCGCGCGGTGCCGCCGGTGGACAGCAGCTTGACGTCCAGCGCGATCAATTCACGCGCGAAATCGACGATGCCGGTCTTGTCTGAAACCGAAATGAGCGCAGTCTTCATTTGATGAGCTTGTGGTCCAGCAGCTTGCGCCGCAGGGTGTTGCGGTTGATGCCCAGCCACTCGGCGGCTCGGCTCTGGTTGCCGTCGGCATGGCGCAGCACGACGTCGAGCAGGGGTTTTTCGGCAGCGCCGATGAACAGCGCATGCAGCGCACCGGGCTCGGCGCCGCGCAGGTCTTTCAGGTACTGCTCCACGCTGGCGCGGATGCAGTCATCGATGGCTTTGCGACTCATCAGGGCGTCATCGGGCGGCCGCGCGCAACGTCATGCGGCCAGCGTCTGCAGCGCGTCGTTGGCCGCAGCCACCGCGTCGGGCAGCAGCCTGTGGCTGTCGGCCAGGCTGTCGAAGTAGCGGCCCACCGCATCGACTTGCTGGCGGCAATCTTCGATCAGGTTCATCGCACTGCGGAAATCGTCGCCGCCCGGCAAGGCCTTCACGGCCCAGCCGATGTGCTTGCGCGCGCTGCGCACGCCGGTGTATTCGCCGTACAGCGCGTAGTGGTCGTGCAGATGCTCCGTCAGCCAGCGCTGCACGTCGCGCACCGGCGGCGGCGCCAGCAGCGTGCCGTGGGCCAGGTAGTGCGCCACCTCGCGGAAGATCCACGGCCGGCCCTGCGCGGCGCGGCCGATCATCAGCGCGTCGGCGCTGGTGCGGCGCAGCACGTCGCGCGCCTTCTGCGGCGTGCTGATGTCGCCACTGACCACCACCGGGATGCGCAGCGCGGCTTTGACTGCCGCCACGGTGTCGTATTCGGCCTGCCCACCGTAGCCCTGTTCGCGCGTGCGCCCGTGTACGGTGACCATCGCCACGCCGGCGGATTCTGCCGCGCGCGCCAGGCGCAGTGCGTTGCGTTCGCCAGCGCACCAGCCGCTGCGCATCTTCAGCGTCACGGGCACGTTGCGCTGGGCACCGACAGCGACCACCGCGTCGATGATGGCCAGCGCCAGCGGCTCGTTCTGCATCAGCGCTGAGCCGGCCCACACATTGCACACCTTCTTCGCCGGGCAGCCCATGTTGATGTCGATGACCTGGGCGCCGCGGTCGATGTTGTAGCGCGCTGCATCGGCCATCTCGGCCGGTTCCACGCCTGCGATCTGGACCGCGATCGGCGGCCCTTCGCCGCTGTGGTCGGCGCGCCGCGAAGTCTTCAGCGAGCCCCAGAGTTCGCGCTTGCTCGTCACCATCTCGCTCACCGCATAGCCCGCGCCGAGGCGCTTGCACAGCATGCGGAAAGGGCGGTCGGTCACCCCGGCCATGGGGGCGACGAACAAGGTGTTCGGGAGTTCGAGAGGACCGATGCGCATGGCCAAAAGAAGCAGGGCGGACAAGGCGACGCGAGTGCTGGGACAGACGCCGCAAAAGCTGCTGAAAAAAGAGGCAGGAGTATAGCGGCGGCGGTGTGCGCGGTCTGCTGTCTGCAACCCAGTGCGGCATCACCATAATGAGCCGCATCGATGGAAGCCTGGATACATTCACTGCTCACTGCGCTGGCGCTGCCGCAGTTCGGGCTTTCGACCGTCTTCATCGTCTCGATGATCTCGGCCACGCTGCTGCCGCTGGGCAGCGAGCCGGTGGTCTTTGGCCTCATCAAGATCAACCCCGAACTGTTCTGGCCGGCGATCTTCGTGGCCACAGCCGGCAACACACTGGGCGGCGCCATCAGCTGGTGGATGGGCTACGGCGCCGAGCTGCTGTACGAGCGTTTGCAACACAAACGCTTCGAAGCACGTGCGCTCGTCTGGCTCAGCCGCTTCGGCCCCAAGGCCTGCCTGCTGTCGTGGCTGCCCGGTGTGGGCGATCCGCTGTGTGCCGTGGCGGGCCTTTTGAAGATGCCGTTCTGGCCCTGTGTGCTGTACATGGCGGTCGGCAAGTTTGCGCGTTATGTCACCATGACGGCAGCGCTGCTGTGGATCTTCCCGGCACCGTTCACGCCCTGATTGAGTTGCCGGGGCAGCCGCTGGGCCGGCGCGGCAGAATGCGTTGCTGCACCTTCGACACCGGAAGTCCCCATGAACACACCCACCCCCACCTACGACGACCTGGCCGGCACCTGGACGCGTTTGCACCGCCTGTCGCACCTGCAATCCATCGCCGGCTGGGACCAGGCCGCCAACATGCCGCCCAAGGGCAACGAAGCACGCGCAGCGGCACTGGCCGAGATGGCCGCGCTGCTGCACCGCATGCGCACCGACGCCAAGCTGCCCGACCAACTGGCGCGCGCCGATCAAGAGCCGCTGTCGGACATGCAGCGTGCCAACGTGCGCGAAATGCGGCGCCAGTGGCGGGCTTCGAATGCACTGCCTGAATCGCTGGTGCAGCGACAGCAGATGGCCACGTCGCGCTGCGAACATGCCTGGCGCACGCAGCGCCCGGCCAACGACTGGAAAGGCTTCGTCGAGAACTTCCGCGAGGTGCTGGCCCTCGGGCGCGAAGAGGCCGAACTGCTGTCGCAGTTGAACGGCGTGCGCAAGTACGACGCCATGATGGACCGCTTCGAGCCTGGCATGAGCTGCGCGCAGGTTGACCGCATCTTCGGCGATGTGCGCCAGTGGCTGCCGGGGCTGATCCAGCAGGTCACCGCCAAGCAGGCACAGGAGCCCTTGGTAGCAGCCGCCGGCCCCTTCCCGCTGGCCGCGCAGCGTTTGCTGTGCGAACAGGTCATGCGCCTTCTCGGCTTTGACTTCGAAGCCGGCCGGCTGGATGTCAGCACGCATCCTTTTTGCGGCGGCGTGCCCGAAGACGTGCGCATGACAACGCGCTTCCGCGAAGACGACTTCCTGGGCAGCCTGATGGGCACGGTGCATGAAACCGGCCACGGCCGCTATGAACAGAACCTGCCGCGCGAATGGCTCGGCCAGCCAGTGTCGGACGCGCGCTCGATGGCGCTGCACGAAAGCCAGAGCCTGAGCTTCGAGATGCAGCTCGGCAGCCACGCCGGCTTCGTGCAGCAACTGGCACCGCTGGTCGCACGGGCTTTTGGAAGTCAACCCGCCTTCGAGCCCGCCAACCTGCACCGCCTGCTGACGCGCGTGAAGCCGGGCTTCATCCGCGTCGATGCCGACGAGGTGACCTACCCCGCGCACATCATCCTGCGCTACGAGATCGAGCGAGCGCTGGTCGAAGGCGAGATCGAGCCCGAAGACATTCCCGCGCTGTGGGACGCCAAGATGCAGGAACTGCTGGGCCTGGACACACGCGGCAATTTCAGCAACGGCCCATTGCAGGACGTGCACTGGCCGGAAGCGCTCTTCGGCTACTTCCCCTGCTATTCACTGGGCGCCATGTACGCGGCGCAGTGGTTCGCCGCCATGCGGCGCACGATCCCCGACCTGGACACGCGCATTGGCCAGGGCGACCTGGCACCGGTGTTCGGCTGGCTGCGCGAAAACATCTGGACCCAGGCCAGCCGCTGGACTACCGATGAGCTGGCCGTGCGGGCCAGCGGCGAGACGCTGAACCCGGCGCACTTCAAGGCGCACCTGCAGGCGCGCTATCTGGGCTGAACGGGCACGGGCGCAAGCTCGGCCGGTCAGAGATCGGGCATCGCCAGCGTCGTCGCCTGTTCGGCTTCGGCGGCCATGAATTCGGAATGGCTGATTTCACGGATCACGACCGTGCGTTCCGCGTCGGTGCCGGCGTCCCACAGCGCATCGTCGCGCTGCTGCGCCAGGGCCTTGAGCAGGCGCTGCATCAGGTCGTGCAGCGGCGGGTCCTGCCCGGGAATCGGCAGGCTCGACAGCTGCGAGCAGATGCGCTGCAGCCAGTGCGGCGGCACCAGCGCGATGGCACCTGCGCCACGCTCCAGCAAGCCACGCTCCAGCGCGGCCAGGTGCGGCAGCACCTCGCGCGCGCCAGGGGCACGGTCCAGCAGCAAGCCCAGCGACTGCGCCATCAGGCGGCCGCGCAGCCGGTCGGCCGGCGAGGCATCAGCGGCAGTGGCGGGCGGGTTTGCAGGAGCGGCGGTCACGCCCCGTTATCGGTGCCGTTCAAGGTGCTCTTGAGCGCCTTCGAGGCCGTTGCACCCGCAAAAAATTCAGGCGTAGGCAGCCAGCTGGCGCTGCAGGTCGTCCAGCACCTCGTCCAGCCGCTGCAGCGCGCGGGCGGCGCGCGTGCCGGTAACGCGGCGGCGCTGCTTGATGAGCGTGCGCCGGCTGTCGTCCAGCGCCGAGTCGTCCAGCTCCAGGCCATGGCGCGCCAGCGTGGCGGACAGCGCGCCGCGGCGCGAGCGCAGGTCGGCGCGCGTGCGCTGGTAGGCGTGCTCGGCCAGCCTTCGGCGCTGGCCAGAGCCGACGGTGTTGGCCAGGACCCTGGCAGGGTCGCGGTGGTCGGGTTCGAAGAGCAGCATGTCGGTGCCCGGGTGGCTGCTGTCGTAGCCCTGCATGCCCAGTTCCAGCCGCGAATGGATGAGCGAGCGGAAGGTCTGGCTCAGCACCAGCGGCAGGCCGCCTTCCACCAGATGCGGAATGCGCTCGTCGGCTTCACCGAGCACGCGGTGGCGCTGGGCATGCGTGTCATCGACTGGCACCAGCGGGTTCAGGCAGAGCACCAGGTCCAGGCCCATGTCGAGCAGCACGCGCGCGTGCAGCGTCTTCTTCAAGGCGCCGTCCACGTACCAGCGGCCGTTGATCGGCACGGGCGGAAAGAGGCCCGGCAGCGCGGCGCTGGCGGCCACGGCTTCAGAGATCGGCACATGGTCCCAGCCGGGCAGGCCGAAGGGCGCGGTTTCGCCGCTGTCCAGGTCGGTCGCCACCAGCACCAGCCGGCGGCCGAGCGCGCCCGACAGTTGCCGGAAGTCGTTGCTGCGCCCGGGGGCTGACAGCAGGCTGCGCATCTGGCGTTCGAGCGGGGCGCTGCTGAAGAGCCCGGTGGGCAAGGCACGGCCCAGGTGTTCCAGCGACGCCAGCAGTGATCGGCCCTTGAAGGCGAAGCCGAAAGCGGCCATCGTGACCAGGCCCGGCAACATGGCCAGGCGGCGTGCATATTCGGCCAGCGCGGGGCGGATGAACAGGCTCGGCCGCACGGTGTCGCTGCGCGGGCCGTCGTTTTCAATGAAGGCCGCGCACAGCTGGCGCGGCGTCATGCCGTTGGCCAGGCCGGCGGCCACAAAGCTGCCGGCCGAGACGCCAACGTAGCCGTCCAGCGCATTCAGGTCCAGGCCCGGCACCGCTTCTTCCAGCGCACAGAGGGCGCCGATTTCGTAGATGGCGCCCAGCGGGCCGCCGCCGGCCAGCGCCAGGCCGACCTTTGGCTTGTGTACGACGGGCAGCGGGCGGGTGCGGGACATCATTCGTTTCGCCATGGCGGCTATGCGCGGACAGCAAGAAGGGCGCCGCAGCGCCCTTCATCACCGCATCAGCGGCTGCTTCAGATGCCAGCCGACTTGCGTGCGCGCTTGGCCGCAGCCTTGGCCGGAGCCTTGGCCGCAGCCTTGGCCACCGGCTTGGCGGCCCGCTTGGCAAACGGCGTCGGCGCGGCCTTGGCAGCAGCCTTCGACGCGCCCTTGCTCAGCCTGGACACCGCAGCGGCCAACTCGTCCACGCGCTGCACCAGCGCGTCCACATCCTTGGCCGTTGGCACGCCCAGCTTGTTCATGGCCTTGGCGGTGCGCTGCTCGAAGATCGATTCCAGCTTGTCCCAGTTCTGCCCGGCCTTGGCGGTGACGGTGCCGGCCATCGCGCTCATCTTGCCGGTGACTTCGCTGATCTTGTCTTCAGCGATGCCCTGCGTCTTCTTCTGCAGGGTCATGCCTTCCTTGACCAGCGCTTCGAAAACCTTGCTGCCTTCTTCTTGCGCCTTGCTGAAAGCACCCATGCCGGCGAGCCAGATCTGCTGCGCCGATTCCTTCACCGAAGTGGCCAGTTGGCTGTCCATCAAGCCGGCGGCGGCCTTGCTCGCCGTGCCCTTGATCTGCTCGCCCATTTGTTCTGCCGTGCTCTTCATTTTCTTGACCATGATGTCGTCCTCGTAGGGTGTGGATGTCTTTGGAGTTGCAGGCCACTTCAGCCAGCACCATGGCCGCGAATATAGGGTTCCCCCCTGGGGGCCGCAGCCTAAAAGTCTAGGGAGACGGCTCTATGCTTGCCGCCGATCGGCAGCCTGCCAGTCCGCACAACAAGCCCCGTCTGCACCAGGAGATCTGCATGCTTTATTTCGTCACCGGCGCCACCGGCTTCATCGGCAAGCGCCTCGTCAAGACGCTGCTCGCACGGCGCGGCGCCAGCGTGTACTTCCTGGTGCGGCCGGGCAGTGAAGGCAAGCTCGCCGGCCTGTACGAATACTGGGGTTTGAGCAAAGGCAACAAGGCGCGCGCGATTCCCGTCACCGGCGACCTGACAGCGAAAAAGCTCGGCGTCAGCAGTGACGACATCAAGGCCCTCAAGGGCAGGATCGACCACCTCTACCACCTGGCCGCCGTCTATGACCTGAGCGCCGACGAAGCAAGCCAGGTCGAAGTCAACGTCGAAGGCACACGCCACATGGTGGAGTTTGCGAAAGCGGTCGATGCGGGCCATGTGCACCATGTCAGCAGCATCGCCGCCGCAGGCTTGTACGAAGGCGTGTTCCGCGAGGACATGTTCGAAGAAGCGGAAGGCCTGGACCACCCGTATTTCATGACCAAGCACGAGAGCGAAAAGATCGTGCGCAAGGAATGCAGGCAGCCCTGGACCGTCTATCGCCCGGCGATGGTGGTGGGCGACAGCAAGTCCGGCGAGATGGACAAGATCGACGGCCCCTACTACTTCTTCAAACTGATCCAGCGCATGCGGCAGTTCCTGCCGCCGTGGATGCCCACCGTGGGTCTGGAAGGCGGGCGCGTGAACATCGTGCCGGTGGACTTTGTGGTGGCCGCGCTCGACCACATCGGCCATCAAGTCAAAGCCAGTGGCGGCTGCTTCCATCTGGTGGACCCGGTGGGCTACCGCGTCGGCGACGTGCTCGACATCTTCAGCAAGGCCGCGCACGCGCCGAAGATGAGCCTGTTCATCAACGCCGCGCTGATGGGCTTCATCCCGAAGAGCGTGAAAAAGGGTTTGATGGCGATGGCGCCGGTGCGCCGCGTGCGCAACGCGGTGATGAAGGACCTGGGCGTGCCCGAGGACATGCTGACCTTCATCAACTACCCCACCCGCTTTGACCGCCGCGGCACCGACGCGGCGCTGAAAGGCAGCGGCATCGAATGCCCCAACCTGCACGACTACGCCTGGGTGTTGTGGGACTACTGGGAACGCCACCTCGACCCGGCGCTGTTCATCGACCGCAGCCTGAAGGGCACGGTGGGCGGCAAGGTGGTGCTGATCACCGGCGGCTCGTCGGGCATCGGCCTGTCGGCAGCCTGCCGCTTTGCAGAAGCCGGCGCCATCACCATCATCTGCGCGCGCGGTGAAGACAAGCTCGGCGCGGCGGTGGAAGAGATCAAGGCCTACGCCGGCAAGGACGCCAAGGTCCACAGTTATTCAGTCGATATTTCCGACCCTGCGGGTTGCGCCGAATTCATCACGATGCTGGAAGCAGAGCACGGCGGCGTTGACTTCCTCATCAACAACGCCGGCCGCAGCATTCGCCGCGCCATCGAAGCCAGCTACGAGCGCTTTCACGACTTCGAGCGCACGATGCAGCTCAACTATTTCGGCTCACTGCGCGTGACGATGGGCCTGCTGCCGGGCATGGTGGCGAAGAAGAAGGGGCACGTCGTCAACCTCAGCAGCATCAGCGTGCTGGTGAACGCGCCGCGCTTCTCGGCTTACGTCGCCAGCAAGGCCGCACTCGACGCCTGGACCCGCTGCGCCAGCAGCGAATACGCCGACCAGGGCATCACCTTCACCACCGTCAACATGCCACTCGTGCGCACGCCGATGACGGCGCCGACCAAGATCTACGACAACATGCCGCTGCTCAAGCCCGAAGAGGCCGCCGACATGATCGTGCAGGCCTGCGTGGACAAGCCGGTGCGGGTGGCGACAAGGCTGGGTGTGTTCGGCGAGATCCTGCACGCCGCCGCACCACGCATCACGCAGATCGTCATGAACACCACCTTCCGCATGTTCCCCGACAGCGCGGCGGCCAAGGGCGACAAGGCGGCGAAGGCGACGCTGTCGCCAGAGGCGATTGCGATGTCGCAGATGATGCGCGGCATCCACTTTTGAGCGCCGTTGCCATCCTGCAGAGTCGATTCATGTCCCATTGATGAAAGACCACCGTGCTTGAAAACACACTGCCTGCCCAAGTCACCCGCCGCAGTTGCCTGGCGCTGCCCTTGGCATTGCTGGCCCTGCCCCACGCCACCGCGTGGGGCCAGGTGTCGGCCACTGCCCCGGCCCCGGCCCCGGCCCCGGTACGAACGCTGGGCGTCTTCGCCCTGCTCGGCGAGAGCCTGCAACTCGTCTTTCCGGCCGACGTCACTGACACCCGGCTCGACCGCAATCTGCGCGAAACCTTGCCCATCAAAGACATCGGCTTTGACCAGGCCGCGTTGCGTGCAGTAAGCGCAGTGGCAGGCCGCCAGTTGCCCGCAGCCCGGCTGCAGATGTTCCGTGCCACGCAAGAGTTGGGGCCAGCCGAACAACGCGCCGTGGCCGAAGGCGCCACGCGTGCCGAGCTGCCGGACTGGATCGTCAAGACCATCCAGAGCGCGGACCTGAGCCACCTGCTCCTGATCACGCGCCATCGTGGCGAAGCCAGCTTCCCTGTGCTGAATGGCTTCAGCATCGGCCGCGGCAGTGTGGAAGGCGTCGGTTATTACGTCGATAACAGCACCGAGATGAAAAACCGCACCACCGGCAAGGCGTCAACGGGTTTCCTGGGCGCCTTCGTCATGCTGCGGCTGCAGCTCATGGACGCCCAAAGTGGCCAGATTCTGGGCAGCCAGGACGTGCGCGTGGGCGAGATTCACGCCGGCCGCAATGACAGCGAAGCGGCCAACATCTGGACCGCGCTAAGCCCGCGCGAGAAGGTTGAAGTGCTGCGCAGGCTGGTCGAGCAGAACGTGGCGCGGGTGTTGCCGGCGGTGCTGGGCAAGGGCTGAGGACGGCGACAAGCCAAGCTTTGCTGAAGGCAGCCGCACTGTTCAGCCGATAGCGGCTGGATGACCCCATCGACGGGCACCGCACCGCTTTGACGCCGCGTTCAACGGGCCTGGCAGCAATGCGAGCAGGGCAGCCGAGCTGGGACGACGCCACCACCCGCCGCATGGAAGACCTGCTGGACCGCGTGACGCAAGCGCTTGAAGCGTCGCCCGCGTCCGGCACCGAGTGGCCGGCCATGCGCGCGGTCTTCGGTGACGAGACGCTGGCGGGCCTGCTGGAAGTCAGCGCCTCATCCTTGCGCCGCTATGCGGATGCGCAAAGGCCCACGCCCGACACCATCGCGGCGCGGCTGCACTGGCTGGCGATGGTGGTGAGCGACTTCGCTGGCGCCTACAACCACATCGGCATGCACCGCGGGTTCGAACGCCCGCGCGCGCAGTTGGCAGGCCAAAGCCCGCGTGCAGCACTGGGCTCCGAGTGGAACCCCGATGGTGAGGCTGCCCTGCGCGTGCGCGCGCTGGCAGCGGCCCTGAGCGGCGCCCACCCGCTGGCGGTGTAGGGGCGGGGGCGCAGGGTGACGGTTCGCATCGGTTACCGGCACTGCGACTTGCGATCCCCGTTTCTTTGGCAGTCGGCCACGCAGCCGGCGGCGCGCTGGCATGGCCAGGACGAAGGCCCGATCAACTACTTTTCAGTCACGCCCACGGGCGCGTGGGCCGAGTTGCTGCGCCACGAAGGCATCACCGACAAGGCCGATCTGGCCGGTGTGCAGCGCGCGCTGTGGGCGGTGGAACTTGCGCCCACCGACTCTGCCGCAACACCGCAGTTGCCCGACGCGGTGCTGTCGGCGACGAGCGCTCGTTTCCCGCCTGCCAGCAAGAGGCCCGCCGCTTGCGCACGCCGGGCCACACCCGGCTCGATGTGTGCGGTGTGGCGCTGCTGCCGGACACCGCGCAGGCGCGATCCTTCAGCCTCAGCCGGGCGCCACTTCCAGCACCAGCTTGCCGAAGTTCTCGCCCGTGAACAGCTTTGTCAAGGTGGCCGGGAACGCGCCCACGCCGCCGCTGACCACGTCTTCCCTGCTCTTCATGCGGCCGTCCTTCAAGTAGCCCGCCATCTCGGCAATGGCCAGGTGGTAGCGCTCGGCGTAGTCGAAGACGACGATGCCTTCCATGCGGGCGCGGTTCACGAGCAGGCTCAGGTAATTCTTCGGGCCCACCACGGCGTCTGTGTTGTTGTACTGGCTGATGGCACCGCAGATGATGATGCGGGCTCGCCGGTTGATGCGCGTCAGCACGGCGTCGAGGATTTCGCCGCCGACGTTGTCGAAGTAGATGTCCACGCCTTGTGGGCAGTGCTGCTTCAGGCCGTCCTTGACGGGCCCGGACTTGTAGTCGATGCAGGCGTCAAAACCCAGTTCCTTGACGACCCAGTCGCACTTCGCCGGCCCACCGGCAATGCCCACCACGCGACAGCCCTTGAGCTTGGCGATCTGGCCCACGGTCTGGCCGACGGCACCGGCGGCGCCGCTGACCACGACAGTCTCACCCGCCTTCGGCATGCCCACGTCCATCAAGCCGAAGTAGCCCGTCATGCCCGGCATGCCCAGCACGTTGAGCCACTGCGTGACGGTGCCGATGCGGAGGTCGATCCTGGCCATGCCGCTGCGCTTCAACTGGCCGGCGGGCAGATGCCAGTACTCCTGCACGCCAGGGTTGCCGGTGACGTGGTCGCCAACCTTGAAGGCCGCGTTCTTCGACGCCACCACGACGCCGATGCCGCCCGCGCGCATGACCTCGCCGATTGCCACCGGCGCGATGTAGCTCTTGCCTTCGTTCATCCAGCCGCGCATCGCCGGGTCCAGGCTGAGTGCCAGCACCTTGACCAGCACGCCGCCTTCGGCCGGCTCGGCGACGGCCTCTTCGGTGAACTGCCAGTTGGCGGCCGTCACCACGCCCACAGGGCGCGAGGCCAGGCGGACCTGGTGGTTGAGGGCCTGGGTGAGGGTGTGGTTCATGACGCAGCTTTCGGTTTGGCGAAGGCCGCGATGGTACCCACCGCCCCTGGCGCCGCGCGTCACCCTGGCGACGCGCAGCGGTGTCTCAGGGTGCCTTGCTGACCGACGTCACCGTGTACTGGCCGTCAACCTTCTCGGCCGTGAAGCGCACGCGGCTGCCGACCGCCAGCTCGTCAAGCAGTTTCGGGTTGCTGACCCGGAAAACCATCGTCATCGGCGGCATGTCGAGGTTCTTGATCTCGCCGTGCTTGAGCGTGACGCGGCCACCGGCCTTGTCGAGCTTGGTCACTTCGCCGGTGGTGGTCGGGGTCTGCGCCCAGACGCCCAGCGCCAGCAGGGCAGCAGCAGTGAATACAAAGAGGCGTTTCATCGTCAGGCTCCTTATGCCGCGCGGGTTGCCAGGCCACCCCATGGGGGCGAACGGCGCTTCCTACAATGCCGCCACCTTACCTCAGCCGCCGGAGCGCGACCATGGGCCAGCCAGCCGACCCCCCTGCCGACGTTGACCTGTCGCACATCACGCCGCGCGACCAGGCCGAGATCCTGGCCCAGGCGCTGCCCTACATCCGCAAGTTCCACGGCAAGACACTCGTCATCAAGTACGGCGGCAACGCCATGACCGACCCCGCGCTGCAGGCCGACTTTGCCGAAGACGTGGTGTTGCTCAAGCTCGTCGGCATGAACCCGATCGTGGTCCACGGCGGCGGGCCGCAGATCGACGACGCGCTGGCCAAGATCGGCAAGAAAGGCACCTTCATCCAGGGCATGCGCGTCACCGACGAAGAGACGATGGAAGTCGTGGAATGGGTGCTCGGCGGCGAAGTGCAGCAGGACATCGTCGGCATGATCAACGCCGCCGGTGGCAAGGCCGTGGGCCTGACCGGGCGTGACGGTGGACTGATCCGCGCGCGCAAGCTGAAGATGCTGGACAAGGACGGCACTGAGCACGACATCGGCCAGGTTGGCGAGATCACCGCCATCGACCCAAGCGTCGTGAAGGCACTGCAGGACGACCAGTTCATCCCCGTCATCAGCCCGATCGGCTTTGGCGAGAAGAACGAGTCCTACAACATCAATGCCGACCTCGTGGCGGCCAAGCTGGCCACCGTGCTGCAGGCCGAAAAGCTGCTGCTGCTGACCAACATCCGCGGCGTGCTGGACAAGTCGGGCGCGCTGCTGACCGACCTGAGCGCACGCCAGATCGACGAGCTGATTGCCGACGGCACCATCGGTGGCGGCATGCTGCCGAAGATCGCCGGCGCGCTGGACGCCGCCAAGAGTGGCGTGAATGCCGTACACATCATCGACGGGCGGGTGCCGCACGCCATGCTGCTGGAGATCCTGACCGATCAGGCCTACGGGACCATGATCCGTTCGCATTGATGCAGCCGCCGCTGAAGACACAACAGTCGATGCGCACTGGGGCGCAAGCATGAAGCCGCCCCGCGTCTGGCTTTTCGACCTGGACGACACACTGCACGACGCGTCCAGCGCCTCGATGGCTGAATTGCATCTGTCGATGGGCCAGTACATCGAGCACAACCTGGGCATCAGCAAGGCCGAGTCCGACGCGCTGCGGCGCAGCTATTGGCTGCGCTATGGCGCCACGCTGCTGGGCCTGGTGCGCCACCACGGCGTCAAGCCGGCGCACTTTCTGCACCACACGCACCTGCTGCCCGGGCTGGAGCAGCGCGTGCGCGGCCATGCAGCCGACATTGCCGCACTCAAGCGCCTGCGCGGCCGCAAGTTCATCCTGACCAATGCACCGGCGGCCTACGCGCAGCGGGTGCTTGGCAAGCTGGGCATCCAGCACCTGTTCGACGGCGTGCTGTCGATCGAGGACATGCACATGTTCGGCGAGCTGCGCCCCAAGCCCGACGCGCGCATGCTGCGCTGGGTGGCGGCGCGGCTGGGCGTGGCGCCGTCGGCCTGTGTGCTGGTGGAAGACACCCTCGTGCACCAGAAGGCCGCGCGGCGCATCGGCATGGGCACGGTGTGGATGCAGCGCTGGCTGCCGGCCCGCGTGACGCGGCAGCAGCGCAGGCCGGTTTATGTGGACCGGCGCGTCAGGCGCTTGCGCGACTTGCTCGGTGTGACCTGAGGCAGCGGCACCACGTCGGGCAGCTTCACCAGGCAGGGCTGGCCGCGGCACACCTGCACCAGCGTTGCGGCCAGCGGTGGCGTGGGCACCTGCGCCTGCGCACCACCCCAATTCAGGGCCATCAGCACCAGCACACCCAGCAACGCCGTCGCCATGCACCGGGCCAGCATCCAGATCAGTTTTGACATGGCCCAAGCCTAGGTGAATGCAAGCGGCTGCGCCTCACCCAGAAGAGCGACGCGGCTTACATCCGATGGTCTATGCCGGCCCGGTGCCTGCTGCAGCTTCAGGCCTGCAAACCCATGTCGCGCGCCACCACCACGGCTTCGGTGCGGTTGCGCGCTTGCAGCACGCGCAGGATGGCGGCGATGTGAATCTTCACCGTGCCTTCGGTCAGCCCCAGTTCGCGCGCGATGAGCTTGTTGGGCTGGCCGCGCATGAGGCAGCGCAGCACGTCCAGCTGGCGCGGCGTCAGGCCGCTGGCGTCGGGCCGCGGCGGCGCGGCGCCATGGCGCAAGTCAGCCAGCGCCTGCGACGGCGTGTAGATGCCGCCGCCCAGCAGCAGGCGCAGCGCCTGCTGCAGCAGCTCGGGCGCTTCGCTCTTGGGCAGGAAGCCCACCGCACCAGCCGTCAGCGTGGCGCGGATGATCACCGGGTCATCCTCGCCCGAGGCCACCGCGATCGGCACCTGCGGGAACAGCAGGCGCAGCCGGCGCAGGCCGTCCACACGGTCCATGCCGGGCATGTGCAGATCGAGCAGCGCGAAGTCGGGCGCCGCGTTGTGCAGCAGGTGCAGCGCGCCGGCGTAGTCGGCCGCTTCCAGCACTTGCGCGTCGGGCGCCACCAGCAGCAGCGTGCGCTTGAGGGCGTCGCGCACCAGCGGGTGGTCGTCGGCGATGAGGACTTTCATGGTCTGACTTTCAGGCAGGCGAGGCAGGGACGTGAGGGCGGTCAGGGCTGTGAGGGCTTTCAAGGCCATGCAGTAACTGCTGTTCAAGCCAGGCCCGCAGTCGCGCGGGTGAGACGGGTTTGCTCAACACGGTGGCACCGGCCGGCAGCGCGGCGCGCAGCCCGTCGGGCGCGGTTTCACCGCTGACCCACAGCACCGGCACGCCATGGCCCCAGGCGGCGTGCAGGCGCTGCACTTCTTGCACGCCGCTCAGGCCGGCGGCCAGGCGCAGGTCGGCTACGAGTGCGTGCGGCGCATGCGGCGGGCCTGGCAAGCGCTGCAGCAACTCGGCGCTGCTGGGAGCGTCCACCACACGGCAGTCCCACAGTTGCAGCAGGCGGCGCGTGGCGTCGCGCACGTCGGCGTCGTCTTCCAGCACCGCCACCAGGAGGCCAGCCAGGCGGCGCATCTGCTGCCGCGCGGCAGCCACGGCCAGTGGGGCGACACCGGCAGGGGCCAGGCCTTCGATGAAAAACACGCTGCCGCGGCCCGGTTGCGAATGCAGCACCACACGCAGTTGCAGCAGCCGCACCAGGCGCTGCACGATGGCCAGGCCCAGGCCTTGACCCTGGCCGGGCTTTCTGCGGCTGTTGACGCTGTTGACGCTGTTGATGCTGTTG